>JBAXET010000013.1:0-39091 GCA_037140275.1 Ferruginibacter sp.
TCTTAAATGAGATATTGCCTGTAAAGTAAATCTGAAAAATAATTAATTGAGGGTATTTCTTATCACATTATGAATATTTATGTGGAAATCTATGGTATTCAGTAATGGTTTATTCAACCGGCTATAAGTTTCTTTTACCCTGTTTTTTTAAATTGTTGCCTGCTTTATGTATCTTCAAAACATGACTGCAAAATCTAACAAGCTAAACCTGTTCGACTTTACCATGATTGTGGTGAGCCTTGTAATTGGGATGGGTATTTTTCGTACACCTGCTAATGTGGCTAAAGCTTCGCCGGATACTTTTTTATTTTTTACTGCATGGATTGCCGGCGGTGTGGTGGCATTATGCGGTGCATTAACTTATGCCGAAATTGGCAGCAGGCTTCCGGTTACCGGCGGGTACTATAAAGTATTTTCTTATGCCTACCACCCTTCTGTTGCCTTTGCCATTAATTGTGTGATACTGGTATCGAATGCTGCTTCACTGGCGGCTGTAGCTTTGGTAGGCGGAGAATATATCACCGGTATTTTTATTCCTTTATCCAAAGATGCGGAATGGATAAAAATAGCAGCCAATACCAGCTATATTCAAACCATTCATATCATCATTGCCATTGTAGCTATAGTAATTTTTTACTGCGTTAATCTGGCAGGTTTAAAAATGAGTGCCCGTGCACAAAATATTTTAACCGTTATAAAAATTATTTTAATTCTGTTACTGATTACGCCCTTATTTTTTGCCGATAACAGTGCAGTGGCCAGTCATTTAACGCCATCCACTTTATCCCCCACTTTTCGGGAATATATTAAAGCCTTTGGTATTGGTTTGGTGGCAGTGAGTTTTACTTATGGCGGCTATCAGCAAACTATAAATTTTGGTGCCGAAGTGGATAATGCTGCAAAAAATGTTCCCCGCGGTATTTTTTTCGGCATCGCTATTATTGTAAGCCTGTATCTCACCATTAACTATGCTTATATTAAAGTAATAGGCTTTGATACTTTGCATCAGCCCGAAACAAAAAACATTGCGGCCATCATGGCGTCAAAAATATTTGGCATCAATGCCGAAAGGGTACTCTCAGGCTTTTTATTTTTAAGTGTGCTGGCTTATGTAAATGTATTGCTGATGAGTAATCCCAGGGTAATGTTTGCCATGAGTGAGGATAATATTTTACCGCCCGTATTTAAAAAACGAAACCCCAAAACAGATGTGCTTACGGTTTCCTTATCAGTTTTTGCAGCCATTTGCATCATCATTATTTTTTGGGCGAAAGAATTTGATACTATTTTAAGTTTTACCATCTTTTTAGATTGCTCGGGAATGGTATTGTCTGCGGCCACAATATTTATCCTGCGTAAAAAAACAAAACACCTTGATGGAACCGGCATTTATAAAATGAAATTATTTCCACTGATGCCGGTGGTGTTTATTATCGCCTATACCTTTGTAGCCATCAGCATAACGCTGGATTATAAAAATAATGGCTATGCCGCTGCCATCGGTCTTACTGTAATGGCAGCATTTACCGGATTGTATTTTTTACTGGCTCAATTGAAAAAAGATAAATTGTAATACCATGGATATCTCTTATATCTTAAACGAATTGGCAGAAGACAGGGAAAATTATTTTAATGCCGTTTCTCCGCCAATTATACAAACCAGCAATTTTGTTTTTAATACGGTGGCAGAAATGCGCAATGCTTTTGCCGATGAGTATTCCACTTATTTATACAGCCGGGGCAGAAACCCAACTGTAGATATCTTAAAACAAAAACTGGCTGCGCTGGATGGTGCTGAAGACTGCTTAGTATTTAATAATGGCGCTGCTGCAACATTTGCCGGTGTGCTTGCCAATGTAAAAAGCGGCGATCATATTGTATGCGTGGACAAACCTTATACCTGGACACAAAAAATGTGTAACGATATATTGCCCCGCTTTGGTGTAACCACTACTTATATTGATGGCACTGCTATAGAAAATTTTGAGCGGGCAGTATTACCCAACACTTCACTGATTTATTTGGAAAGTCCTAACAGCTGGGAATTTAAATTGCAGGACCTGAAAGCCGTTGCCGAATTAGCCAAGGCCGAAGGCATTGTTACCATTATTGACAACAGTTACTGCACACCGTTATATCAAAAACCTATTGAAATGGGTATTGATTTAGCCATGCAAACGGCCACCAAATATATCAGCGGGCACAGTGACACTTTAGGTGGCGTATTAAGCGGCAGTAAACAAATGATTGAAAAAATATTCAACAGCGAATACATGAATATTGGCAGCGGCATACAACCTTTTAATGCCTGGTTGCTTATCCGCGGATTAAGAACATTGCCTGCCCGGTTAGACAGGATCAATGCCTCTACAAAAAAAGTGGTGGAATATATTAAGCAGCATCCCAAAGTGGAAAGCATCATTTACCCTTTCGACGAAAGCTTTCCGCAATATGAACTGGCCAAACAGCAAATGAAAGAAGCCTGTGGTTTATTTACTTTTATCATTAAAGCAGATACTGTAACGCAAATAGAAAATTTCTGCAACAGCCTGCAACATATATTGATGGCAGTAAGCTGGGGTGGCCATGAAAGTCTGATTATTCCAAGATGCTCGGGTGTACCGGCAGCAGATTTTAATGCCAATAACAGAGAGCACCGTATGATGCGTTTGTATGTTGGACTGGAAGATCCCGAATACCTGATCAAAGATCTGGAGCAGGCTTTTGAGAAGATGTAAATTTATTCTATTATTTTTTCAATGTGAATGAGTTTGCCCTCTTCATTCATACCTTCTATCACTACTTTAAATCGGGTAGTGATATCATTATTATAAAAGCTAAAACTGGCCGCAGGATTTTCTTTATTGGTGATGATATAAGGCTGCCAATATAATGTACTGCGCAAATCGGCATTGGCCTGGTTATCTTTTGCCACACTGTAATCGGGTGAGTAAAATTCTTTAACAGGTGAATACCCTGCCAGTTTCATTTTAATAAGATTGCTGGGCAATTTTTTTGCGTCTTCTTTAAAGTCATCTGATTTTTTAGTGTAGATGCTTAGAGAGGCAGGCAAACCCTGTAACCATGGGGTAGATTCGTAATACTTTATATAAGCGATGTTTTCGATATTGAGGTTATCCATCATGTCATTATCAATAGGATTTTCATTTAAAAAAAGAGACACCGGCCCTTTAGCTCCCCTGCAAAAGACACATGGTCCAACTATTGTTTTACGGGTACCTTGATAGATAACAGATACGCCGGGTACTTTCCCCATTAGATAATTATATATGTCTGATTTAGAAGCAGCCATTTCATCGTGCATCACATCAATAGCCACATTACTTGCACCAATACCTCTGAACATAGAAGTATACTTTTCATCCATCTTTAATAAAGGATCATTTTTCCAATTGTTCCAGCCGGCTTTGCTCTTTACTACCACTTCATTCATCACTTTTGCCTTTTGTTCAAAGCCGGGATTCTTATGATTGAGTTCAGTAATAAATGTTTTTGTGTAGGTATTGGCAGGAGTATTTTCTGTTGCTGCTACCGGTTGTTGTAAATAGGCCGGCAAAAGGTTAACTGCTTTCATCGCTACCAATCCGTTATAATCTTTCGCCAGGCCTAATGCGATTATTTTTTCTTTACTATTATTCAGTTTATACAATACAGTGGCGGTATCGTAAAAAATCAATCCCCCCTGTGTAAAGCTGCCATCCTTAGTAGTTACAGGTAAATACCATTGCTTGGCACTGTCTTTTGTTTGCACAATCAGGTTGACCATCTGATTAGCAACCCCCTGCTGCTGAGCATCGGTGGCTTTTCCATAAATATTCAGGTAGCTGTCTCTTGGATACGCCGTTGTTGGCGTTTGCCCTGTAATTACGCTCTCCCAGTTATACCGTCGCCAGCCGTTGGTTTGCATTACCAGATCAAGGTATTGATGAGTATTTGTTGCTGTATCATTAAAATACCAATCGGCTTTGTAAATTTCTCCCCTTATATCACCCTGTAATAACAAATCGGTATAAATATTTTTACCCGAGGAAGCTTGTTCCAGATTTGCATCATATACGGCTACCGATAAATTTGCGCTTAGAGTGTCTGCTACGGCTATTGTAATTTTATTATTGCCTCTTTTGTCCAGTCCTTTCTGATCAATATTTAGCTGCGCTTTAAAACTGTAATCGTCGTGATTTATAAACACCACCCTTTCTGCCAGTGGCTGGTTGTTCTTATCATATACCGTTAGCTGCAAAACACCATCGGGGAAGGTTTGGGTATTTATTTTTTGGTTGACTGCAGCTTCACCGGTTTTTATCTTTGCCTGGTACACTAGTTTTTGAAACATGGTAGCCACTACCGTGAGTTGCTGAAAATTTTCTATAGATGATGTGGCATTCACCAGATAGTACAAATCATTTTTTACCTGCTGTGTATGCAGCAATATACCCTGAGGCTGTACTGCAGGCAACGTGGTGCGCCGGTATTCGCCTTTATTATCTTTCCACTCGGCAATATAGGTTTCACCGGCTTCGGGTATAAAATTCACTGTGCCCATACCATCATGCACACTTGTAATACTGTCTATCACTTCATTTTTACTGTTCTTTATAACAGCTGCAATATTGTAGGGTAGTCCGGTGCTATGCGTTGCCTTAAATGTCAAGTAGTTGTATAGTCCGGCTACAAAATTGCCACTCTCAGCAAAAAAGCGCAGGCTTACTTCGGGTTTTTCAGCACTTGCCAGCGCGTCAGGATTGATGATACTGATGGTTTTATGGTAGATAAATGTCGTATCAAAATTCAGCATCCACGATGTATATGCCCTGATGGTATAACTGTTGCCGGTACTGCTATCGGGTAAAGTGAAAAAATTATCCGCAGTAGCGGCCAGTACAGGCATGGTTTTATGCTGTATTAATTTGCCTTGGGCATCCAGCAGATCGGCGTAAAAATTGGTACTGAATGATGAGGGCAGCTCATCTGCCATGATATAAGCCTTGAACCAAATAATATCTCCGGGCAGATAAGCCTCTTTATCGGTATGCAAATGAACTTTCTCCTGGGGGAAATTATCACTGTAAAAAGCAATAGCAGCGGAATCTTTTAACTGGGCTGTAATGCTAAGTGTGGTTAGTGCAAAAGCAATAAGGCAGATTAAATATTTGTTCATAAAGGCAGGGTTTTACTTTGGTCTTTTAAAGATGATAAATTATTTGATATGATAAAAATTTACTGTTGCCGAATTTGACAATTTTTAGAATTTTAACGTTTCTTCTTTTATTTACCGTTTATAAAAAACGATGGCCCTGTTTTAGCGGGGATAGTTTATTTTTGTAGTATGCGTTACAAATTTTACCCCTTAGCAGTAATACTGGTGATTGCCTTGCAGGCAAATGCGCAGGACAAATGGGATTTACGCCGTTGTGTGGATTATGCACTGGCCAACAATATCAGCATTAAACAAACAGATATACAGGCACGGTTGGCAAAAATTCAATTGTATCAAAGCCAGTTAAGTCAGTATCCGGGAGCCAGTTTCAGCACTGGTACCAGCTTCAACAGCGGACGTAACCAGGACCCTACTTCTTTCAGTCTTATTACCGAAAGCTATTTATCGGCCAATCTGCAATTACAAACCAGTGCACAAATTTTTAACTGGTACAGCAAACGCAATACCATTGCTGCCAACCAATGGGAGTTTCAGGCAGCCATGGCCGCCTCAGAAAAAATAAGAAACGATATCGCTCTTACTATTGCCAATGTATACCTTCAGGTGCTATTATCTAAAGAGCAGGAAAAAATTGCCGGGGTACAGTTACTGCAATCACAATCGCAGTTAAGCAATACCCGTAAACTGGTAAAAGCTGGCTCCTTACCCGAACTAAATGCTGCCGAACTGGAAGCACAGGTGGCAAGAGACAGCTCCACATATATTTCTGCAAAAGGAAGCACCGCTCAAAATATATTAAGTTTGAAAGCTTTTATGGCATTGGATGCCGCATCACCATTTGACCTGGATATACCACCGGTAGAAAAAATTCCGGTAGAAGATATAGCCAACCTGCAACCGGATGCTGTTTATGCTTCGGCCATTGCTAACCTGCCACAGCAAAGGGTAAACGATTTTAAAATAAAAGCAGCGGAAAGAAATATGGCTGCTGCAAAAGCCGGAATGCTTCCCTCCATTTCTGCTTTTGGCAGTTTGGGAAGCGGCTATAACAGCAGGGCCAATGAAATATTAAGCTCCACTTCATTTAATGCACCATTAGGTAAAGTAACAGTGGGTAGCACTACTTATGATGTATTTCCGCTTCAGCCTTTTAACAGTTATACTTATGGTAAGCAGCAATTCTTTTCTCAGCTTAACCAAAACTTCCGCCAGTCGGTTGGGTTAAGTGTAAGTGTACCTATTTTTAGTAGTGGCAATCTGCGTACCGGTTACGAGCGCAGCAAACTGAATGTACAAAACCTGCAATACCAGCAACAGGCCGATAACCAAAAAACAAAACAGGATATTTATCAGGCTTATAACAGTGCGATGGTGGCGCTGGAAAAATTTAATGCCGGTAAAAAAAGTTTAGAGACAGCTGAAAGAAGTTATGGCTTTGCAGAAAAAAGGTATAGTGTGGGTATGCTGACCACCCTGGAACTTGTTACCAATCAAAATAACCTGTTTAGGGCGAAATTAGAAAATGCGCTGAATCAGTACGACATGGTATTTAAAATGAAAGTACTGGAGTTTTATAAAGGAAAGGGAATAAAATTGTAAACCCCTCCGATCCGCCAGCTGGCGGAGATGGGGGCAAATAAAATAAAATGAGCAAGACACTTAAATGGATTATAGCCGTAGTGGTGGTATTACTGGTAGGATTGGTAGTATTAACCAAGATGGGAACTTTTGGTAAAGACGAAGGCACTAAAGTAACTTCAGAAAAAGTACAGAAAAGAACTATTACCGAAATTGTAAATGCCAGTGGTAAAATTTATCCTGAAATAGAAGTAAAGGTTAGTCCGGATATCAGCGGTGAAATTACCGAACTGAATGTGCAGGAAGGAGATACCGTAAAAAAAGGTCAGGTACTGGCCCGCATTTTTGCCGACCTGTATGATATACAACGCAATCAGGCAGCAAGTGGTGTGGCGCAAAGTCAGGCACAGGTAAATAATTCGCAGGCTGCACTGGATGCACTGAAAGCCAATATGGAGCAGGCAGAAAAAACTTTTACCATGCAAAAAACTTTATTCGCAGATAAAGTGATTAGCCAGAATGAATTTAATGTGGCCGATGCTGCATTTAAAACTGCTAAAGCAAATTATAATGCTGCTGTTCAGGGTATACGAGGTGGCCAGGCCAGTGTGCAAAGTGCACAGGCCAATCTGCAAAAAGCCAATAAAGATTTAGGCCGTACCGTAATTATTGCGCCAAGCGATGGCGTGATTTCTTTATTAAGTGTAAAGAAAGGTGAGAAAGTAGCAGGTAATAGTTTTAATGTGGGTACCGAAATGATGCGTATTGCCGATATGGATAAAATTGAAATAAGGGTTGATGTGGGCGAAAATGATATTCCAAAAGTAAAGCTGGGTGACAGTGCAATTATAAATGTTGATGCTTATAATAACAGAAAATTCAAAGGCATTGTAACACAGATTGCCAGTAGTAATAATGGCGCAGCAACACAAAGTGCATTATCAAATACCAGCAACGATGTAACCCAGTATAAAGTGTATATCCGTTTATTACCGGAAAGTTATATGGACCTGATGGGTAAGGGCACTTTTCCATTCCGCCCGGGTATGAGTGCTAACGCAGATATACAAACACAAACTCATGCTAATGTTCTGAGTGTGCCTATTAATGCAGTAACCACCCGCGAAAAAAGCGACAGCACCAAAACTGATAAGAAAAAAACAACCGAAAGCACTGCTGCTGCACCTGCATCACTGGATGATATTGATGTGGTAGTGTTTATTAAAAATGCCGATAACACTGTAAAAAAAGTAGTGGTAAAAACAGATATTCAGGATATCAATAACATTGAAATTACGCTGGGCCTCAAAGAAGGCGATGAAGTAATTACCGGACCCTATGATGTGGTGAGTAAAACATTAAAGGATGGTACAAGAGTAAAAGTAGTTGACAAAAAAAATCTGTTCGACAAGTAACTATCAACATTTAAAGTAAACTGGTATTGAAATCAACCTTTTTTACAGCATTTGTTATGCTGTTAAGTATCAGTATTTCTATTGCCCAGACAAATCCTGCCGCAACAAAAAATACAAGTCTGAAAATATTTTTGCAAACCGCAAAAAACGACTCGGCTGCTAATGCCAGTATACAATTATTTGTCTTTCCCGATACTGTTTTAATCAGCACCAAAGTCTTTAATAAAAATGGCAGCAGTTTTACTGTCAATACTTTTTCAAAATACTGGATCAGGGTTTCCTGCGTGGGCTTTGAAACTATTGGCAAAACCATTACTATTTCTGATAAAGTGGTTAGCGCCACGCTCTTCTTAAAAAGAAATACCGGCAATATGCAGGCCGTGGTAGTTATGTCTTCTAAAAAACCATTGATAAAACAGGATGATGATAAAACAGTGATAGATGCTACCGTGCTGGCCAACAGCAGCACCAATGCCTATGAAATATTGGAAAAAACTCCTGGTGCTATTGTTGATCAGGATGGCAATGTTTACCTGAGCAGTATGAGCCCGGCAACGGTTTTTATTAATGGTAGAGAAATGAAATTAAGCAGCGCCGATCTGGCTTCCTTATTAAAAAGTTTACCGGCAGGCAGTGTAAGTAAAATAGAAATATTGCGCAACCCCTCTGCAAAATTTGATGCGGCCAGCAGTGGTGGCATTGTAAATATTGTATTGAAAAAAGGAGTAAAACTGGGCAGTAACGGCTCGGCCAATATCGGCTATTTTCAGGGGGTATACAGTACCAAAACCGCTGGTTTTAATATCAATAAAAGTGCAGGCAAAATCAACAGTTATTTCAGCTACCAGTATACCGACAGAAAAAATTATGAGCAGCTGAATACCGACCGTTTTGTTAAGACGGATTCTTTACTGGCACAAACGTCTTACACCACTTATCCTTCCACCAACAATTATTTTAGTGGTGGACTCGATGTGGGTTTTACAAAAAAATTCAATGTAGCAGCAGACATCAGGGTAAGTGATAATACCAGCAGCAGCGAGGCATTAAATAAAATGGATATTCTAACCCGTTCCACTCAGGCTTTACTGGGTAAAAACCAATCTGATATTTTCAGCAGCAACCATTCCTTTTATTTAACCAATACAATTAGTTCTAAATATAAAATTGATTCTGCAGGAAGTGAGTGGACTGCTGAGCTAGAGTATAATTATTTTAAGAATGATAACACACAGCTGTATTCCAACGCTTATCCATTACCTGTAAGACCAACTGTTTTGGGTGATGGCGCTAACAAAAACAATAAAAATATTTTTGTGGCACAAACAGACCTCATATTAAAACTGCCAAAAAAATTTACTTTTGAAACCGGCTTTAAAGCTATTTCCAGCAGCAGTAATAACAGTGCGGCATATTTTTATCAAAGCGGCAGCGGCCCCCGAATAGTGGATGCCTATCAAACCAATACATTTAAATATAAAGAAACCATTACCGCAGCATATCTGCAAATGGCAAAAACATTTTTTGGCTTTACACTTAAGCCCGGCCTCAGATTGGAGACCACCAATATCAACGGAAAACAAACCATTCCTAAAGACACCACCTTATCTATTAAACGTACCGACCTTTTCCCTTATGTATACTTGCGGCATAAGTTATTTACATTATTCAAAAACGATCTGATGGCCAGTGCCATTTACAGGCGCAGTATTAAAAGGCCATACTATGAAATACTGAATCCTTATCCAAAATATATTGATCAGTATTTGTTTGATGTGGGCAATCCCAATTTACAACCACAGTTTACCACCAATTACGAATTGAATGTAATGTTTCAGGATTTTCCTGTGTTTGCAATAGGAGTAAATGACACCAAAAATATTTTCAGCAATGTTACCTATCAGGACGATGCCACTAAAATAGCCTACCGTACGTATGATAATTTAGGCAGGAATAAAGAATTGTATTTCCGCATCATTGCCGGAATACCTCCGGGAGGTAAATACTTTTTTTATATGGGGGCGCAGCATAATTACAATGCTTACGATGGCATTTATCAAAATCAACCCTTTAATTATAAACGCGGTAGTTGGTTGTTTTTTATGTATCAGGAGTTTAAAGCCACTCCCACTTTAATATTCAGCACTCAGGGATTTATGCGTACAAAAGCATTGCAGAATTTTTATGAACTCAATACTTTTGGCGGCTTATTTCTTTCGGTAAATAAATCTGTGCTTAAGAAAAAAGGAAATGTAATCCTTTCTGTTAATGATGCCTTACAAACCAATCATGTGGAGTTTACCCTTAAGCAGGGCAATGTAAGTTCTACCGGTTCAAGAGTAAATGATACCCGAAGAATTGGACTTACATTACGGTATAATTTTGGGTTGAGTAATCCTAAAGAGAATAAGGAGTTTGGGACAGCCCCGACTGAAAATTAATGACCCCAGAACTACGTTCGGTCACTTGCAGGAATCTAATGGGGAACTTAGATTAAGCAGTACTATTTCTAGGTATTTTTTTATACTTGTTATTTTCTAAAGGAATAATTTTTCCGCCACTGCCACACTTTCGGGTTTGCCCACATCTACCAGGTGATCGCCACTATGATCGTAACCCAGTATCACATGTTCGGCAGCCAGATCAAGATAGCTGTCCATTATAGAAAATTTTCCTTTTTGTCTGATCAACGAAAATATTTCAGACTGATAAATCACCACACAACTATAGGCCATCTCTTTTAAGTTGGGTTTATCAATTGATATTTTGGTTTCTCCGGTAGCTACATTTTTCCAGCCACATAAACGGCTGTTGTCATCAAACAATAATACCCTTGATGATTTTCTGTTGGTGATTCCAAATGTAACCAATGGCCGGTGCTGCTGATGAAAAGCCATCAGTTTATGCAAGTCTAAATTGGTAAGGATATCTACATTTAAAGAAATAAACGGCTGATCACCATCTAGCAAATGCCGGGCTTTCATTAAGCCGCCACCGGTTTCTAATACAACATCACTTTCATCACTAATCATCACATTAGATCCCCAGCCCTTATTTATTTTGATGGCTTCAATTATTTGTTCCGGAAAATGATGGATGTTCACCACCACGTCTTTTATTCCATACAATTGCAGGTATTCAATATTTCTTTGCAATAAAGATTTACCATTCACCAATGCCAGCGCCTTTGGATGTGTATCTGTCCATGGTTTAAATCGGGTGCCGAGGCCGGCGGAGAAGATGATAGCTTTTGTTGGGATCATGGTGTATTGTTTTTGTTCATGGCTCATTGTTCATGGTTCATGGTAAGTGCCGTTTTAAAAGGTTTTATAACCATGAACCATCATCCATGAACTATGAGCCTGAAGTTGTTTTCCAATGCTCTTTATTCGTATGCTCCAATACAATCTTTACTTTAAATTTATTTCTTAAATGCCTGGCTAAAGCTTCTGCTGCAAATACGCTGCGGTGTTGCCCACCGGTACAGCCAAAATTAATCATCAAGCTTTCGAAACCACGTTTAATATAATCTTCCACCGCTATGTCTACGATACTGTATACCCCGTTTAAAAAATCGGGCATCTTGGTTTGCTGCTCTAAAAAATCTTTTACAGGCTTATCTAATCCGGACAGATGTTTATAATCATCAAACCTGCCGGGATTTAAAATGCCCCGCATATCAAAAACAAAACCACCGCCATTTTTGGTTTCGTCTTTAGGGTAGCCTGTTTTAATAAAAGAAAAACTGTTGATAGTTACTACTAATGGGGTTTCATCTGTTGCCTGCACCGGAGTAAATTCCTGCATTACTGCATCACTGATGCAAAGCTCCAGCACTTTTTTAAATTCGGGTACGGCAATACCCATGCTTTGATTATTAATAAACCATTTTAAATTTTGTAAGGCCAATGGGATGCTGGTTAAAAAATGTGCTTTACGTTCAAATAAACCCCGGAATCCATAAGCACCCAGCACCTGTAACAAACGGATGAGTACATAGCCATTATACTGGCTACGGAAAACATCCCTGTCAACGGCTTCTCCCACAATGCTTTCAAAAGAATTGATATAATCTTCCAGTAAACGTTGTTTCCATTCGTCGGATAAATTGGCTTTGGCCTGCCATAATAAAGAAGCCACATCATATTGTGGTGCCCCCTTCATACCACCCTGATAATCTATAAAACCAACGCTGTTATCTTTTTTTATCATGATATTCCTGCTCTGAAAATCGCGGAACATAAAAAATTTGTATTCTGTATGAGAAAGGTAATTACTCAGTGCTTCAAAATCATCTATCAGTTTTTGTTTATCATAAGGCCTGCGTAAAGCATCTAAAAAATAATATTTAAAATACAGCAGGTCGGCCAGTATGGCCTGCTTTCCAAACGAACTGTTGGTGAGGCATTTTTTATAGTCCAGTCCTTCGTGCCCTTTTACCTGCAGTAATGCCAACTGGTGCAGACTTTCTTTATATAAATTATACACCTCTTCCACATAGCCTTTTTCCTCCAGCTGATTCAGCAGCGATATATCTCCAAAATCATCCTGTATATAAATATCTTTTTCGGTATTGATGCAAAGTATCTCTGGAGTGGCCAGCCCCTTCTTTTTAAAATGTGCCGAAAAATAAATGAAAGATTCATTCTCCTTTATATTGGCGCCATAAGTAGCAATGTAATTTTTGTTCGCAGTGTGAATGCGAAAGTAATGCCGTTCACTACCTGCCTGAGGTAATTTATCAATAGCGGTAACAGCTGCAGGCGAAAAAGTTGAGAAAAGAGCCGTAATTCTGTCGGTGGTACTTTGCATTATATTTTTTTAGTGGCTCAAAATTAGCTTAAAATGAACCAGTTCCCAAAACCAGCTCCTGTATGTGATTTCAACTTATTATTATATATTCGTAGCACTTAACCAATTTAACTAATTATGGAATCATCTACACAAGACCAACTAAGTAATCACGCCCCCATTCCGGTGTTTAAAGTTGACCCTATCATGGTATTAGTTTTCGGGATATTATCCTGCGGACTGTATCTGATTTACTGGAACATTAAAGTTGCAGAAGTATTTAACGCTGTTGCCGAGAAAGAAGTGATCTCTCAGCCTGTTGCAATTTTTGCCGGATGTTGTATGCCGGTAAATATATATTTCTACTATCTGGCAGGTAAAGAAGCTTTGCCAAAAGTGTATCAAAGAACAGGTGAATTACAAAAAGATCAATCTACATTATTAATAGTTTTGGGTTTATTTTTTCCCATTGCAGCAGCAATGATTGTACAAGGTGATATCAACAGGTTATATAACTAATACCAGAATCAAACGTAAAATATACGGGATCATTGGCGCATTAATTACGTTAGTGATTCCGTATGTTTTAATGTTAAATAACAGTAACCATCATCTGGAAACTGACCAGTCGTATTGCCCATTTAAAATGCTCACCGGCTTCCCCTGTCCGGGTTGCGGCATCACCAAATCGCTGGTATATTTTTACGAAGGCGATATTTACAAAAGCCTGAGCTATCATATTTTTGGCCCGCTGGTAATTGGATTTAGTGTGCTTACGATTGCCGTATTAGTCACTGAAATCATTACCCAAAAAGAATATTTTAACAAGTGGATGTACAATAAAAAACTTGCTTACGCTTTAGGTATTTTTTTAGCGGTATACCACATTATCCGTTTGGGATATTTTATTTATAATAATTCATGGAGCAGTATTGCACATCAGTCTATCTGGCAGTAATATTCTGTACTCATTAACAGGTTATCGTTTCTTTTAACACTACGTTTATTATTACCCATCAGAATAATTATGGCGCAGCTGTAAATTGCTCATATCTTACTGCTGATAATACGGATCGCCCTTTTAACAATGGTATACTTTTAAGTGAAGCAAAAGGAACAACGGAAATAAAAAGAGCAGGTGGCAGTATTTTTTACGAACACGCTATTTATCCCAATACTAGAACGAATGTCACTTTCAACCTGCAATCAGATCTGGGGTATCAGGATATTGACGGCCAAAATTTTTATACTGCAACCTATGCCGGTTGTAATGTGAATTATTTTATCAGTTACCACACCAGGTTAACATTAGGAGCAGGTGTGTTTTTTCAGAAGAACAATTATGCCATCAGTGATTATATAAATATGATGGCTACTTCTTTTCAATTGTATACCAATGCCGGTATTCAAATACAATTATAAAAAATAAACGGACAGCTAATTAATTGGCTACCCGTTTACTACTGTGATACTCCTATTATTCACCCGAAGTGTCATCCTTTTTTTTGGGAATTTTTCAAGCAACACACTTATCCCGCTGCAACCATTTTATTTCTGCGTAATGTAATTGCAGAAATGATGGTGACAATAAATCCTACAATAAAAACAGTAAGGCTCATTAATAAAAATTGAACAAAGGGGTTACTGAACATTTCTTTTTCTTCCTTCATCTTTTGTAATGCCGCCTCCAGCTTATCCGGTGGGGTGCTTGTTTTTAAACGTTCTGCGTAAGCCGCATAATATTCATTCATCCAGCCGGGATGTATGACTTCGGTGTACAAAATATCAAACAAGCCAAAGCATATAGAAGGAATGATAATGATCAAAAAACCAATCTTCAATCCCTGTACAAAACTGAGTGAGCCGCCGTTTACCTGATCGCGGTAATGCCTGATTCCGATAAATACAAAAACCATCGATAACAGCATGGTGAGGTAACCGGCTATTTCCTGAAAGGCGGGGCCCGCCAGTTTGGCAATAATAAAAAAGTCGACTGCGCTTAATGCTACCAGTAATACTGTGGCATATAAGCCATAGCGTAAAGTTGTTTGTTTCATAATTTATTTTTTATGCAAAATAGTTTGAGGGTTATCAAAAGTATTCATACTAAAGGATGAAAACACTCCTTCTTTAGTATGAAAATGAATGGCAAGGCGGTATTTACAGCACAATTTTCAATTGTCTTGCAGCCTGTATGGCCTGGGTACGTCGTTTTACATCCAGTTTAAAAAGGATATTCGATACATGGGTTTTAATGGTACTCTCGCTCAAAAATAACTGTGCTGCTATTTCCTGATTGCTACAGCCGGCTGCCATTTTTACCAGCACTTCATGTTCTCTTGCAGTAAGGCCCAGTTTTTTTATTTGTTCCTGATCGGGTATATCGGTCGAATGATTTGAAACGGGTGGAATAGTTTCTTGCTTTTGATTATTACGCTGATTAAAATACAGCCCCACAAAAAAGAAGATGATGGCAGCAACAGCCACCACTATTTCCAGCCGGATATTGCCCTGCATAAAATTTACTTCGGCAATTTTAAACAGTACCAGCAGGCAAAGTATCAGTAAGCCAAAACCAATAATGATGGGGCGCATGAGACTAAGGTAGTAATTATTTTGCTAAGGGCAGAGGGACTTTGGGTACCATACCATGGATGAATTTTATTGATTTCCAGCAATGTATTTTAATACGGCATCTCCAACGCATCAGTAATTATTACTTCTCTGAAATTTTTTGCAAGGAAAGACATATCCGTTTCTGTCCAATTTGGATTGGTAGCCCAGGCAATGCTTTTTCTTGTAAAATCTTTTTCCCATTCCTGGCTGATGATGATGGTTTGTACGGTGAGATTCCCCATTAAAAAATCTTTTAGCTCAATTGAAAAATAAGGTATGGCCGTAATAAAATCTATCAGCTCTTCTTCTGTTACATCGGTAATTTCTTTAGCAAAATAATTTGCTGCCGTTTTTCTGCGGTAGTGAATGGTGATCTTCATACAATCATTGATCACATACAGTAAATACGCTTTTGTTATCCCTTTCATAATGTATATTTTTAATGATCAAAATAATTTTCCCTGAGCGCCCGGTACCCGAAACTTTGTGGTGTCCAAACTCCACTCTTCGGCATTCATATGATAGAGTTTGCCGTATTTTTTATAGGTCTGTGCCACCATATCGGCAATGCCGCCTTCGCCACGCATACGTACGCCCCAGCGGGTATCGTTTACTTTTCCATCATGACTTTGCTCTATCAAGTGCCACACTTTATCAGCATGATTAGGAAAATTTTTATAGAGCCAGTCGTGAAATAAAAATTTTATGGCGCCATTCAAACGGATAAACGTGTAAGCCGTAAACGTGGCGCCATTATCTGCAGCTGCTTTCATGATGCGCTGCATTTCGTGTTCATTCAGTCCGGGTATCATGGGCCCCATCATAATACCCATGCGTACCCCGGCACTGCTGAGTTCGTTAATCACTTTTAGTTTTTGTTTGGCAGTAACTGTTCTTGGCTCCATTGTTCTTCGCAGGTCTTCATTAAAGGATGTGATGGATACCATGGCCGATACTATTTTTTTCTTCGCCATTTCCTGCAGTACATCTTTATCTTTTAGTATCCACGCATTTTTAGTAAGAATGCCTACGGGCTGATTGAATTCGTTGCATACTTCCAGCAGCCCTCTGGTTAAACGATATGTTTGTTCGGCCGGCTGATAGCAATCGGTATTGCCACTGAGCATGATGGGTGTGGCATCCCATTTGGGGTGCATCAAAAATTTTCGCAGCAGTTGGGGCGCATTTTTTTTAATGATGATCTTTTGTTCAAAATCTAGTCCTGCGCTGTAGCCCCAGTATTCATGCACATTTCGGGCATAGCAGTAAATGCAGCCATGCTCGCAACCTGCATAGGGGTTCATGCTGTAGCTCATGCCCACATCTTTACTTTCTACTTTGTTTACAATGGTTTTGCTTTGCTGTTCGATGTATTGTGTGGGGCGGTTGGCGGCTTCCCAATCGTCGATGCCTTCTATATGTTCCTGTGTGACTTCATCTTTTAAAAAACGGTTTTTAGTATTGAACTGAGCGCCGCGGCCAGCTACGTACTGAACAGATTCATCTTGTGGTTTGGTGGAAACCTTATGATGGTCTTGTTTTAATTTTTCGTTTTGCGTTGAGGATTTTGATTCATTGTTCATAAATATGTTTAGTTGATTTTTTGTTGTTACACTCTGAAGAGTGTTTTCTTTTTTGCTTCTCCAAAAAAGAGCCCGGCAAACGATTACAGCCTCCCGAAAGCTATCGGGACCGGAAGCATTCGGGATCCTTTACTGTTAGCATTGATATAGTTTGTATTTGATGTGAGTGAATGTGAATTGAGTGCATTGAATAAAGAACAAAATGTACAAGTGGCTCTTCTTCCACCGGAAGAAGCGAAGACAACGATTCTGCGATGAAAAACCTATGCCCGCCCCAAAACTTGACGACTTCAATTTTAGTGCTTTACCTATTTACTTATCTGTAACAATCTAAGTTCCCCTTTAGGGGACAGGGGTTCCAAATAGCTCGCCTTGTGTGGTATTCACCGGTAAATTTTGAAACTCGAAACGCTGTGCAATTTCATATTTCATTTCACCCACGGGGCGCTTTAATAATAACATGGCATCGGCAATAAACCTTCCGGTAAAATGTTTATGACTGTATTCGAGCCAGCCTTTTTCGTATTGCCAGGGCAGTAAGCGACGTGCAATGGTGATATGCGGCTCCATGATAAAATGTGGTTTGTTATCGTCGTTCAGTTTCATCAGCTTTTGTGCTTCGGTGCGTATTTGTTTTATCAAATTTTGTATGGGCACTTTACTGGTTACATTAATATAGATGGTGTGTGCCGGAAAACTGCCATAATCTTTCAGTTCTATTTTAACAGGATGAAAGCCCATGGCAATCAATTTTAAACGATTGATGATGCGCTCTTCTATCAATTCGTATTGTACAAAACTTACCAGTGTTAGATATGGCTTTCCCCATTTGGCCGTCTCGGCCTGATATGCTGTAAAAAATGCTTCCTTTATTGCCATTATTTTATTCCGCAATTCTTCGTGGGGATTTAATACCAGCAGGTATTCGTACACCCTGTAGCCGGGTATGGTATTGCTTAAATCTTTCATGCCTAAAAAATATTTGTTTACTAAATTGTTTAGCTAATCATTTTAGCATAAATTTACTAAATTAATTAGTTATTCAAAATTTATTTTACCTCACCCCCTTCACTTAAGGAAGGACAAAAAAAATATTATGGAAGTGGAAAAATTTTTTGGTGCCGCTTATAGCGGCAGCAAGGGTTACAAACAATGGGATGTACCCACCGCCAATGCCACCGGTTTTGGGGCAGCGGCAGATGATTATATGGAACGCGGCATCGACCTGAATGAACAGCTGATCCGCAATAAGCCCGCTACTTTTTTTATGCGGGTGAGTGGCAGCAGTATGATTAATGCAGGCATTTATGATGGTGATATTGTAATTGTAGACCGCAGTATCAAACCCCTCAACGGCAAAATTGTAATTGCGGTAATTGATGGTGAAATGCTGATCCGCCGCTACGAAAAAACCATGAACCACCTGCGGCTGGTTCCGGAAACTCCCAAACTATCGCCTATTGATGTGAGTGAGTTTATGAATTACAGCATTTGGGGGGTGGTGATGCATGTTATCAGGTCTCTGGGCTGAAGCCCAGAGCAATTCATGAAGACCTAAGCAATTCAAATTATCTAATTAAGAAAAAATCATCTTATGCCATTCATAAAAATCTGGATTCATCTTGTTTGGTCAACAAAAAACCGGCAACCCTTATTAATAACAGCAATCCGGCAAAAAGTATTTACGCATATCAGAGATAATGCAGTACAGAAAAATATCCATATCGATTTTATCAATGGGCACACCGATCATATACATTGTCTTATTGGATTAAACCGGGAGCAAACTATTGCCAATGTGGTACAGTTGATAAAAGGAGAAAGTGCTTTCTGGATCAATAAAAATAATTTGTGTGCCAAAAAATTTGAATGGCAGCGAGAATATTTTGCCGTTTCGGTAAGCGAATCGGGCGTGAATAAAGTGAGGGAGTATATTAAAAATCAGGAAATCCATCATGCCAAAAAAACATTTCAGCAGGAGTATGATGCGTTTATGGAGAAATATGGATTTGAAATGATACAGGGATGAATTGCCCCGGGCTTCAGCCCGGGGATAATGAAATTAAAATATAAAGGGGCTTTAGCCCCACACACATGAAAGCCATTATAGATTGTAACAGTTTTTATTGCAGTTGCGAAAGATTATTCAGGCCATCGCTTGATGATAAACCTGTGGTGGTGCTCAGCAATAATGATGGCTGCATTATATCCCGTACAGATGAAGCAAAAAAATTAGGCGTGGAAATGGCAGGCCCCTATTTTAAAGCGAAACCATTGATTGAAAAATATGGCGTATCCACTTTTTCTTCTAATTATAATTTGTATGGTGATTTAAGCTGGCGGGTAATGGAAACCTTACGAATGATGCTCGGTAAGGATAATGTGGAAGTATATTCTGTGGATGAAGCTTTTCTAAATTTAGATGAGTTTGCAGAAAAAGATTTGCAGCAAGTGGCCATGCATATCAGAGAAACAGTAGAGCAATGGACCGGTATTAAAGTGTCTGTTGGAGTGGCGCCTACTAAAGTATTATCTAAAGTAGCGAATCACCTGGCTAAAAAAAATAAGCTTGCCACACAGTGTGTAGTGGTACTGGATACCAAAGAAAAAATTATGACAGCCCTGCTCAATACACCCATTGGCGAAGTATGGGGTGTGGGGCGGCAGTATGCACAAAAACTGATAGAGATGAATGCAGTATTCACTGCATTTGACCTTACCAAAAAAACAGAAGAGTGGGCACATAAAAATTTAGGTGGTGTGGTAGGTGTGCGTTTAATAAAAGAATTAAAAGGTGAACCTGCCAGCGAAATGAAAGATGAACTGGTGGTAAAAAAAATGATTGCCACCACCAGAATGTTTGGCACTCCTGTTAAAACAATTACTGAAATAAAAGAAGCGATTGCCACTTATATTTCAAGAGCTGCAGAAAAATTACGCAGGCAACAGAGTGCGGCCAGCATTATCAATGTATTTATTGTACCCAAAGAACCTCCTGCTAATAATGCCTATTTCAGGCATGGACCCAGCGTAAGCAGTTATATCATATTACCTGTAGCCACTTCTTCCACCAATGAACTGATAAAACCCGCAGTATTACTGGTAGACCGTTTATTTGAACCCGGAAGAGTTTATAAAAAAGCAGGTGTGATGTTAAGTGGTATTGTTCCTGATACTTCCATACAGGGCAATTTATTTATGCAGGATGGCAAAAACAGCGAAAGAATGCTGATGAATGTAGTAGATAATATCAATTTCAGTCAACGTGATGATATGATAAAATTTGCAAGCTCCGGAACCAAAAGAAACTGGAAAATGCGTCAGGAATTAAGAAGTCCCCGGTATACCACCAGGTGGGATGAATTAAAAAAGATACAATAATGCATAACCCATTGGCATTACTATCACAGGAATTAATAAAGGCTGTAATTAAAAGCCCCAAACTATTTGTTCGGGAATATTACAGTCGAGGAGCAAACTGTGACAATTCCTTATCATTACTGTTAACCTGTTACGATAAAGAAAATGATGTGGAACAAAGCCGTGCACTTTTTCATTTAAAGCAATTGGGAAATATCAGGTATGCCCGTATATATGACAGTGAAATAAATGAAGATGTTGAAAAATTATTACTCGCAGCTGCACAGCCATCAGGCTACAAGATCTATATCAACATGCTGTATTCAAAATGGACAGCTCCGGCATTTTTAAGAACAAAAATACATCTGTACATGCAGCATAATCTGCCCTGGTGGAATTATGATAAAAATAATCAGTTACATATTCATTTAAAAGACCGTTATGGCAAACTCTACCTCCAATTAAGTTGGAAAGCCAATAAAGCTGAAGTAATTTTGGAAGAGATAGAAAACTTTAGTGTATGTGCTACGATATGAGTTACTTTTCAACCATCAGGCTGATTAGTGATTTTTTACAAATAAATAATACTCCCGAATTAGATTTTACTCCCACCTATCATCAGGTGGCGCAATCATTTTGTAAATGGCCGGTAGCCATAAATGACAATGGCATACAAATAAAGCTTTTTGAATGGGGCCTGATAGCAGACTACATGAACAGTAATGAAAAAGTAAAGCAATACCGTACCAGTATGGTAAATGCCAGAAGTGAAAAATTATTAGATGATAAACAATCTGTATGGCATAAACTCAGACAACAACGCTGTTTGATTTTTACAACAGGATTTTTTGAACATCAGGCTACCCGGCAAAAGAAAAAACAACCTTATTTTATTACAGTAAAAAACGAACCTATATTTTGTATGGCTGGCATATACAACTATTCGCCCATTCCGGATAAAGTAACAGGAGAAACAGCCGGAACGTTTTCTATAATTACAAGACCCGCTAACAATTTATTAAAAACCATTCATAATTCCGGAGAACATAGTGAACGAATGCCGCTTATTCTGACTCAGAAACAGGGCATAGAATGGATTAGTGAAAATTTAAGCGATAAGGAAATAAGAGAAATTTGTGAGTATTGTTTTCCCGATACAGGAATGGAAGCATGGCCCGTAGATACTATCCGCAAACAAAAAGAGGATGATAATAAAGTAATAAAAGCTATACATACCCATACAATTCCAGAATTTCCTTTTTAACTGCAGCACTTCAGGCCCACTTCCTAATTATATGGTGAAATTTTAGTGGCAAATCTGTAAACAGATTCATTTAACATTAAAACAACTTCCTGATAATTAGCTTAATTTTATTTTTATATAAAATTAAGCATATGCAACAGGCACAGTTTGGAATGATAGGGTTAGGTACCATGGGCAGAAACCTGGTATTAAATATAGCCGATCATGGTATTCAGGTTTGCGGCTACGACAGAAATCCTGATCAGCAAAAAAGATTAACAGAAGAAGGAAAAGATAAACCGGTGCAGGTTGCCACAACCATGCAGAACTTTGTAAACAGCCTTTCAGCACCACGCCGCATTATGATGCTGGTGCCCGCAGGGAAAATTGTGGATGCAGTGATCGATGAAATCGCTCCCATGCTACAGCCTGGAGATATTTTAATTGACGGTGGTAACTCGCATTATACCGATACGGATATCAGGATTGAAAGATTGAAGAATACCGGCATCCATTTCACAGGGATGGGCGTTAGTGGTGGCGAAGACGGTGCAAGGTTAGGTCCAAGCATGATGCCCGGTGGAAATAGAGCTGGCTATGCCGAAATAAAACCTATTTTAGAAAAGATAGCTGCACAAACAGCCGACGGCCCATGCGTAACTTTTATTGGTAATGGCAGTGCCGGCCATTATACCAAAATGGTGCATAACGGTATCGAATATGCCATTATGCAGCTGATCAGTGAAGTGTATGCTATATTAAAAAATGTGGCAGGATTGAATAATGATGAATTACATGAACTGTTTTTAAAATGGGATAGCGGTAAACTACAATCTTTTTTAATTGAAATCACAGCTAAAGTATTTTTACAGCCCGATGATAAAGATGCCGCTAAAAAATTAGTGGATGTAATTTTAGACAGGGCAGGCCAGAAAGGCACGGGCATGTGGACCAGCAACAGCGCATTAGAGCTACATATCCCCACACCTACAATTAATGATGCCGTAACAGCAAGAGATATTTCAGTATACAAAACAGAAAGAGTACAAATAGCAAACTACCGAACTGTAACAGCCATTACTGCACCTGCTGATAAAAATGTATTGATTCAGCAATTGCATGATGCCTTGTATTTTGGGATCGTCTGCAGTTATGTACAGGGGTTGCATCTGCTGCGTAAAGCATCAGATACATACAATTATCAAATTGATATTGCAGAAGTGGTACGTATCTGGAAAGGAGGTTGCATCATCCGCTCCGTTATTTTAACTGATATCCGTAACGTGTACCTGAACAATAATGAGATCAGTAATTTATTATTAGATAAAACTTTTTATCAGCAACTCATTGCAAACAGGCCTGCCTTAGTAGAAGTGCTGAAAGCAGCAATGGAAAATAATATCGGCACACCTTGTCTGTCCAGCAGTTTGAGTTATGCAGATATGATGGGCACCGGAAGATTAGCATCCAATTTAATTCAGGCACAGCGTGATTTATTTGGCGCACATACATACGAAAGAATTGATGCGGCAGGTGCTTTTCATACAGATTGGAAATAAGGATTAATAACACTATTAAAACGATTTACACGTATTAAATACAAAAAGTAATTAGTGTAATTCGTAAATTTCGTGTAATAAATCAACTACTAATTTTCTTACAAATATGTCAAAACACAATAGCATACAGCAACCGACAGCAATCGTGATCTTTGGTGGCACCGGGGACCTTACCAAACGCAAACTGATACCGGCACTGTACAATCTTTTTTTAAGTAAACATTTACCCAAAAATTTTACTATTCTTTTGTTAGGGCGTGATGAAGATAAAACCGAACAGTTTAAACACGGTTTGTTTGATGGTATCAGCGAATTTTCCAGAACCGGGAAGCCGGATGATATGAACTGGAAAATATTCAGCGATAAAATATTTTACCAGCAGGGTAATTTTTTAGATGACAGTACTTATACCATTCTTACCAAACACCTAGAAGCGTTTGACAAAAAGAACAAACTGCGTTGCCTGCGTACTTTTTATTATGCTATTGCACCGCAGTTTATTGAAGCCGTATCTGAAGGATTATATAAACACAAACTGTGTAATCGTATCAAGTTCGACCGCATAGTGGTGGAAAAACCCTTTGGTACTGATTTGTCAACTGCTAAAAAACTAAATGCCTTTTTACAAAAACGTTTTTCCGAAAAACAGATTTTCCGTATCGATCATTATTTGGGAAAAGAAACCGTGCAGAATATTATGGCATTCCGCTTTGCCAATACCATATTCTCCCCTATATGGAACAATAAATATATCGATCATATACAAATTTCTCTATCGGAGCAGGTAAGTGTGGGTAAGCGTGGTGGTTACTACGACAGCAGCGGCGCATTAAGAGATATGATTCAAAACCATTTATTGCAATTACTTTGTGTGGTGGCAATGGAATGTCCGCATAAATACGATGCTGAAAATATCCGTAATGCAAAAGCAGCTGTATTAAAAAAGATTCAGCCCTTTACTACGGAAACGGTATTTAAAAATATGGTGAGGGCACAATACACCAGCGGAAGTATCAACAATCAGCCGCAACAGGGTTATCTGCAGGAAGAAAATATTGCCCCCAATTCCACTACCGAAACATTTATTGCAGGTAAATTTTTTATCGATAATGCAAGATGGAAAGGCGTACCATTTTTTTTAGCCACAGGAAAATGTTTGCCCAAGCAGGCTTCTGTGATCATGATACAGTTTAAAGATTCCCCATACAAAATTTTTAAAGATGATGTGGTTGCCAACCGCCTTGTAATTACCATACAACCTGATCAGGAGATCAGTTTATTGTTTGAAAGTAAGATACCTGGTGTGCAAATGAAATTAAAGCCGGTAGAAATGGATTTCACTTACAAAGAATCTTATACTGAAGCTACGCCGGAAGCCTACGAAACTTTGTTGCTCGATATTTTAGATGGCGATGCCACACTGTTCATGCGCAGCGATCAGGTGGAAGCCGCATGGAAAGTAGTAATGCCCATCATTAATGCGTGGAAAAAATATCCCAAAAAACAATTATTGAAATATGCTGCCGGAACCTGGGGACCTGATGCAGCAACAGCTTTATTAAAACCCTTTGCAAAAAAATGGGTGGTATTACCTAAACCAAAAAATTAATATGCCTGCTGCAACTATAAAAACCATTTGGCCCGATGTGATGGCATTAAGTAATGCCGCAGCACATATTATTGTTGTGGAAAGCAATAAGGCAATAGAGCAAAAAGGCTATTGCAGCATTGCCTTGAGTGGGGGTACTACGCCCAAAGTATTATACGAATTACTGGCTGCACCTCCCTTCTCCAAAAACATCAACTGGAAAAAATGTTATTTCTATTTCGGCGATGAACGCTTTGTGCCGCATACCAGCGATGAAAGTAATTATAAAATGGCAATAGACAGTTTATTGTCGAAAGTGCCTGTTCCTAAAAAACACATCTTTGGCATACTGACTGAAAACATCGATCCTGCATTAGCAGCCTCAGTATATGAGGCAGAGATTAAACAACACGTCAACAAATCAAATCCATTCGATATTATATTGCTGGGCATTGGTGAAGAAGGACATACTGCATCTATCTTTCCAAATAGTAGCTTGCTTAAAGAAACTAAAAATTGGGTGAGTAATATTTTTGTGAAAGAAAAAAATATGGAGCGTATCACATTCACATTATCCTTTATCAATACAGCATCGAATGTAATTTTTTTAGTGAGTGGTAATGGCAAAACAGCAATATTAAAAAAAATATTTTCGCTAAAATGGAAACAATTACCTGCTGCTATGGTACAGCCTAAAGGGAATTTATTTTGGTTGATGGATGAGGCTGCTGCCGGCCTGACCTGAGCTTTTCGTAAATAACAATATTCATCAATATCAGCAACATTCCGTAAAAAACATCTTCAAAAGGAATGGTATAGATTCTTAACCCAAGATTTTCAGCATCATTATACAATACTACAGGTATTGCAGTCAGGAAACCGTTGACGATTAAAAATGGAATAAGAATGATACAATAGGCAACTACAAAAACTGTAGACTTAAAACTGTTAAAATATTTTTTTGCAAATAAGACTATCGCAATAAATAATGCATTAAGTATGAATGTCCAGCCCGTATAATATTTATTATAAAATACTATTCCTGCAATCAGCAATACCAAACCGATACACTTAAGCGCAATTTCTCCGGACAGGTTCTTTTTTAGCTGCGGAAAATAGCTATTGATACATTCGTAAATAAACACACAGCAATACGGCACAATAAAAAAGAACAGCACTTCCTCAATGGGCAGGTTATACAATTTAATACCCGTTATATAATCTTCATTAAAACTCCACACGCCTTTGGCAGTAAAAAATATATCCCATAATATATACAATATTGCTGGGATGATCATTGCTGGAAAAACAAATTTCCATTTGGTATAGAAAGCTACTTTTTTATCGAAGCTTAATGCCAATGGACCTGTAACAGATGCAGCCAAAATAATAAAATATGTATAGTGTGTATTCAAGAAAGAAAATTACAAATCTTTAAACAATACAATTAGTAAAAAGTTCTGCACCCATACTATTGTTGTTTTCTGAATGCTTCGTTTACCAAATATACCCCGGTAATAGTAACGGCTCCCCCTATGGCAATATAAATATTCAGCTTTTCATGAAAAATTGCAGCGCCCAGTAATACAGCCACTACCGGATTGATATACGCATATAAAGATGCAAGTGAAGTAGGCAGCCTTTGCAAACTATAGATATATGCAATAAAAGTAAGCATCGATCCAATAACTACCAGGTAAGCAATAGCTCCCCAGGAACTTGCCGGAATATCTGCCAAACTCACTGTATTACCTGTTGCAGAAGATACTCCATATAATGCGGCACTGCTGATCAGCATTTGTAAACCCAGACTGAAATAGGGGTTAAAATTAGCCGCATGTTTTTTAGTGTACAGCGAGCCCAGTGCCCATGACATGGTAGCGATCACAGAAATAATAATACCGAAACGAAAATCTGCATTCATAAAATCCTGCAGGTGATCATAAAAAATAATACATACACCGCCAAAGCCCAGCACTAAACCGAGTATTTCTTTTTGAGGTAATTTTTTTCCGTCGAATAACGCAATTATTACCATCCATAATGGAAAGATGGCACCAATGATGGCTCCCAATCCGCTGGAAATATATTTTACACCCCAGGTACTTAAACCATTACTCAGCATAAAGTTTAAAAAACTCAGCATCAGAATGGTACCCCACTGTTTGCCCTTTGGCCAGGGATGCCTAGCCGCAATAAAATAAATTAAATATAAAGTGCCGCCAAATAACTGGCGTATGGCACAGAGCTGAATCGCCGGCATATGCTTCACCCCTTCTTTTGAAGCCAGCCATGTAGTGCCCCAAAAAAAACATACCCACGCCAAGGCAAGTAATGCTTTTTGTTTAGATGTTTTTGATGAGAGCATGTGCAGGTTATGAAATTAAAAAGATGTCAGACTGAACTTGTCGAAGCTGGTTAAATTTTTTAAGCCCGTCTTCAATAAACTCGGCTGACATCTCTGAATAAATGTTGCCCTATTAAAACCAAACGGTTAATGTTTAAAATGTCTGAGTCCGGTGATTACCATCGCCAGATTATTTTGCTTACAGTATTCAATAGAATCATTATCACGAATAGAACCACCCGGTTGAATAAATGAAGTAATTCCGGCAGCATGTGCAATCTTTACACAATCATCAAATGGAAAAAAAGCATCACTGGCCAGCACTGCTCCATTCAAATCAAAATTAAATTGCTTTGCTTTTTCTATTGACTGACGTAATGAATCGATACGTGAAGTTTGTCCGCAACCTTTCCCAATTAGTTGCTTTCCTTTTACCAGGGCAATGGAATTGCTCTTTAAATGTTTACCGATAATATTGGCAAAGATGAGGTCTTCTTTTTCAGCCGCAGTAGTTTCTCTTCCACCAGTCTCTTTCCATTCGGTATAATTACCCACATCATTTTGCTGAGATAATAATCCATTCAATACAGACTTATACTGATGAGTGGCTTCCAATCCTTTTTTTTGTACCAGTAAAATCCGGTTCTTTTTTGTTTTCAAAATATCCAGTGCATCTCCATCGAAAGATGGCGCAATCAGTACTTCAAAAAATATTTCATTAATAGCTAATGCCGTTGCTTTATCAATGGCGGCATTACAAACCAATACACCGCCAAAGGCGCTTTCCGGATCTCCGGCTAATGCCACATCCCAGGCTTCTTTTACAGTGGGCCTTTGTGCAACACCACATACATTGGTATGTTTAATAATAGCGAAAGTGGTATCTGTAAATTCTGAAATGATCTGCACTGCGGCATCAACATCTACCAGATTGTTGTAGGACAATTCTTTACCATGCAGTTTATCAAAAATTTCATCCTGATTGCCATAGAAGATGCCCTGCTGGTGAGGATTTTCTCCGTAACGCAGTACAGATTTGGTTTTATTAAACGGATTGATAAAATCTGTCTGATTAAAATAATTAGAGATGGCCAGATCATATCCGGTACACACATCAAAAGCTTTAATGGCAAACATGCGGCGTTGTGCTAAAGTAGTTTCGCCATTTTGTTCTTTCAGCATCTGTTCCAGTAAATGGTAATCTTTTTTTGCTGCCACAATCACCACATCTTTATGGTTCTTTGCTGCCGCACGAATCATGCTTGGTCCGCCGATATCAATTTTTTCGATGATTAATTTTTCTTTTTCTTCATCTCCGGCTTGAAAGCCGGAGCTATTCACCGCTGCCACGGTTTCTTCAAAGGGATACAGATCAACAATTACCAGATCTATTTCAGGAATCTGGTATTGCTGCATTTCAGACATATGCTGCGCATCGTCTCTTTTTCCTAAAATACCACCAAATACAGATGGATGTAAAGTTTTAACTCGTCCGCCTAAAATGGAGGGATAACTCGTCAGTGATTCAACAGGTACACAAGGCACGTTTAAATCTTCAATAAATTTTTGTGTTCCGCCAGTACTGTAAATAGTTACACCTAGCCTGTTCAGTTCAGTAACAATATTTTCGAGCCCGTCTTTGTAAAAAACGGAAATTAGTGCGGCGTTAATCTTTTTTTGCATGTAATAAGGGGTTATAAATCCAAGATAAATGCTCCGTCTTGGGAAATTGAATGAAGTTGCAAATGTAAACCTTCGCAATCTTTTTTCCATTTGTCAATTTTCCACAAGCTGTTAGAAGCGTCTGCCACATACTGCTTGCAGTTGAAAACCGCCGCCAGTTGCGGAATGTAGAGTTTTGGACTTTTACTGATAATAATTATATCAACATTAATTTTTTGTTGCAGCGGCTCAAAAACCAGTGGTTTATCTATAACCAAAATCCGTTTATTCCCTATTTGGTAAAAAGGTGCCTGCGAAAATAAGGATGGCAAAGCATCGACCCTGTTATTCAGTTGCAGTGTAACCCTGGCAGGTTTAAGATGAAAATTTTGAAGTATACCTTTTTCAGCTACAACACTATCACCAATAAACTGGTAATTATTGCCCTCCACTATATCAATTGCCTGATGTTGCGGCACATTATATACAATCAACTGCTGCTGGTTTTTGAACTGCCAGTTTTGATACACATATTGCATTACAAAAGCGAGCAGACTGAATAAAGAAAATTGTAACAATTTTTTCTGTTTTGTCATCAACCATGCAGCTAAACCAATTACCACGGCATATAATAACCAGGTAGATATAACAGTAGACGCAATATTCTCCCATACCGAAAATGAAATGGTATTGACTGACAAAATTATTTTATTCATGAGTGTAACCAGCCATCCGGTTAATTTACCCAAATAAACTCCCATAAACGGAATCCATCCAAAAGCCACCAATGCAATCTCTGCAAACAAAATAATTGTAGATAAGGGCACTGCAATTAAATTGGTAATCAAAAATAAATTCGGGAACTGATGGAAATAATAGATACAAACAGGAAAAGTAAGTACTTGTGCCGCCAGGGTAATGGCCGTCATTTCCCAAACCTTATTGATCCATTTGTTTTTTATCACTATCGAATTATAAATCGGTTTTTGAAAAATAACAATACCTGTTACAGCTAAATAAGATAACTGAAAACCCACATCCCATAAATAGTATGGATTATACACCAGCATGGCAAATGCTGATGCTGCCAGCGAATTATAGATGGATGCGTTTTTTGTAAATATTGTTTTACCCAAAGTAATAAAACTAAACATTACAGCCGACCGTAACACCGATGCGGAACCACCCGTTAGCAAAGAAAATAACCAAAGGCAGCTCAGTATCAGTAAAGCCCGCAACCATTTTGATTTTTTTATTCCGGGCGTACGTGCAAATAACCAAACCAGCATGATATAGATCAAGCCCAAATGCATACCCGATATAGCAATAATATGTACCACTCCGGTATTGCTGTAAGCCTGCACCAGATCTTTATCCAGGTCGTTGGTATAGCCAATCAGTAAAGCTTCTGCAATCCCCATTTCATCTTTGCCTGCGCTAATATTTTTACGCAGGGTAGATAAGATATTTTCCCTTGCAGTATAAATAAACTGCTTAAACGGATCTGTATTTTTTTTGTTCAGTAATACCCAGTCCTTTTCTTTTAAAAATACATTGTGAAAGGTTTGTTGAAGAGCAGCATATTGCTGGTAATTAAAAGCACCGGGGTTGCCGGTATTTTTTATTTGCTGTAAATTTTTATTGATCAGTATCCTGTCGCCGTACTGCAATGAGTTAACAGCAGCATCTTTTGCAAAATATAATAATAGCTTTCCTTTACAATTTACCGCTGTATCGTTGGTAATTACAGTTTCTGCAATTCCTTCTGCTTTAAATGATTTTGCTTTTTCTATTAATGGCTCGGCAATTTGCACCACTATATAAGCGGAATCCTGATAATAATTCCCATACCAGTTGGTATCATGCCGGATGTCTTTATTCCATGTAATCAGCAAGCCCATACACAATAGCACTGCATGCAGTAATACACCCTGTACAAATTGTATTTTGAATTTTAGTGAAAGTGGTAATGCAGCAAATAATGCAAATGCTATTACAAAACAGGTCAATGATAAAATGATCAATGCAATTTCAAACTGGCAATACCATTGCAGCATGATACCCGCTACCAATGGCAGCAGCAAGCGAATGAAAGGCGCTGTTTTCCAAACAGGAATCCAATAGGGACGGGACATACCGTAAGATAAAAAATTAGTGCAGTAAAATCAAGAGCAGATTGTATCGATTTATTTTTTCTTTTTAGGTGCTAACTGCTTTACTTTTTTGGGTGCCGGTAAAAAGTTCTCTCCTGTGACCACACTTTTTCCGGTTTTGGCTTCCAGTGCATGCCTGGCATCGCCTTTTTTACCAGCTGCTGCATTTGCTGCAACACCTTTGGCTTCATCGGTTTCTGCAATTTGCCGGGTACTTAATTCGGCCAATGCAGTAAAAATTAATTCTGCCTCGCTCATATGATCACGCAGGCTTTGAGACTGCAACCCTTTCAGGTCTTTATGCTTTTTTACAGTTAGTCCTGTCCATTCCTGATGAATGATATTAGTTAGTAAAGCAAACTCAGGCCCTTTTTGTACGCCATTTTCACTCCAGTAATCTGTTAATTTATTCCGGGTTTCCTGTCCCGTCATTCTTTGCTGAATCCATTTTTGGCTACGCCCTAATTTTTGCCAGTTCTCTCTCGCTCGGTCAATACTCTGTTCGGGGTTGGCTATTTCCTGCATTCTTTCGTAGCCTACTTTGGCCAGCCATTGTTTAAAAGGTTCTGCCTTTGGGGAAGGAATAGATTGAATCAATCGTAGTAATTGCGCAGTATCTGCAACATCTGTTTCCCTCATTTTCCCATCTTCTGATAGCATTTTCAACTGTCCGATTTTTTCGGACAGTTCACTTCCCTCCTTTTTTAATTTGACTTTCAAATCACTCCAATATTTTCTTGGCCTTGCATTACCAGTTAAAATTTCAATTACATCAATAACAGAAAAATACCATTGTTCTTTTGCTGCATCCCAATGGGTACGTACCTGCTTTGCTTCAAATAGCTTTATATTTTGCATAGCGTTTATTTGTAGTGAAGATAGTACTAAAATACTAAATATTTTAGTTTTTATTGTAAAAAATTTATGCCCCGTTTTTTAATACAAAAAACCACTAAGGCAATGGAATACCCAGACTTTCAAAAAATTCTTGCTGTGCTAATTCTTTTACTTTACCCGGCGGCAGATGATCTAATTGCAGCTCGCTTATAGATAAGCGTATCAGCCGCAAACAACGGTGCCGCACTGCCAAAACCATTTTACGTACCTGACGAAATTTCCCTTCGGTGAGGGTGATGAGTAACCAGGTATGGGGATAGATTTCCCTTCTGTCGGGAGCGTAAGCATACAATGTTACCGGATTTTTGATAATCTCGATTGCGTCAGGTTTGGCTGTATAATATTCTCCTTCCTTTATCCTTATAGAAACCCCTTCCTGTAATTGCTGAAATGTTTGCGGGGTAATTTCATTTTGCACCATCACCAGATAAGTGCGCTTATGTGGTTGTGCTGCTAAAAATAATAAGCGGGTTACTCTTTTATCCGTGGTTAAAATCAATAATCCTTCCGACTCATTATCTAATCTTCCAATGGCATGCGTGCCTTCCGGAAAATCAAAATCAAGATCGCCGAGTAAGCCCACTTTATGTGAGCTGATGAATTGCGATACCATATCACGGGGCTTATTAATGATGAAGTAACGTTGCAAGAAAATTATTTTGCGCAAGATTACGAAGAAATTACTTAGCGATACCAGGCTTTAAAAACTGGTAAGTATTGAAAACCGTATCCGGATTCCGGTCGGTGTCCCACCGACCAGGGGTAGTCGTTTAAGGTCACAAATTGTGACCTTAAACGCTCGTGCTTATTTTTTAAACCCAATCCGATCCCGCTCCTCCCATTTTTTCGCTGCGGCTTTTTCATCCAATAAATTCTCCATCGCCTCGTAAATTTGATTGAGCTGCACATCATGCTCTCCTATCCGTTCTTTAATCTGTTTCAGTTGTTCCTTAATGTCATTTTGCTTAATCAATACCAGTCTTACTGCTACAAATGCCCGCATAATGGCGATATTCATGCTGATGGCTTTTTCGGAATTGATAACGCCACTTAACATGGCAACACCCTGCTCGGTAAAAGCAAAAGGAAAGTATTTAAGGTTTTGCCCCCTTTGATTCTTCAAGGTCACAAATTGTGACCTTGAAGAATCATCATTTTTTAAGGTGCCAATTTGCAGTCTTATATCTTCAAACTCTTCTTTAGTGAGCTGAAACATAAAATCTTTTGGAAATCTTTTGATATTACGCTTTACTGCCTGATTTAAAACCTTAGTTTCTATTTCATACAACACAGCCAGATCCTTATCCAGCATTACCCTTTCGCCTCTTATTTCGTAAATCCGGTTTTGGATACTTTGTATTATTTGCATGGGTATTTTTAGATTCCTGGCAATATAGCATCAGGATAATATTTGCCAAAGGGAAAAACAACAGGTTTTTGTGGTGATTTTCTCAACGACTTGCCGCCTTCCCGGCTATTGCGGTATTTCAGAGGTTAAAAGGTATTTTTTTGCTAAGAACACAAAGAGAAAAGGAGTATAAAAGAGTGTGCTCTTTTTCTCCTTGTGCTATTTTTCTCATTTACTCTATTAGCCATTTTTCTTCTGCGGCATTCTGCGGGAGATTTATAAAAATTGTTCCGATTGGTGGGATACCGACCATGGTAAAAATACAATTGCCGGGAAGACGGAAAGACGGCAACTTTCTTCAACGACTTGCCGCCTTACCGGCCAAGATGTTTATGAGCGGTTAATAAAATTTTCGCAATGAGCACAAAGAGAAAAAGAGTGTACAGCTTTTCTCTTTGCGCTCTTTTTCTCTTTTCCCCTCTTCGCTATTTTCTTCTACGGTCTCTGCGTATTCTGCGGGAGATTTATCAAAACTGTTCCGGTCGGTGGGAAACCACTAGGGTAAAGGGAGTAAAATACAATTGCCAGAAAAGGCAGCAAGACGGCAATCTTTTCTCAACGACTTACCACCTTCCCGGCCATTGCTTTATTTCAGTGGTCAAAAGATTTATTTTTACCAAGAGAACAAAAGAGGCAAATAAGAATAAAAGAGTGTACATCTTTTCTCTTTGTGCTCTTTTTCTCTTTTCCCCTCTTAGCTATTTTCTTCTACGGTCTCTGAGTATTCTGCGGGAGATAAAAAAATATTCCGGCCGGTGAGACATCGACCATGGATAAAAAAAGAGGTTGCAATTTGCAACCTCAAAAAAAATAATATTAATTACCACTTGAGTTTACTTACTTAAATGCATACTTCTTTCTTTATACAACTGGCGGAAATATGGGTCACGCAAATCCTTTATAAAACGGATAGCTTCTCCGGTACTTTTCATCTCTGGCCCCAGCTCTTTATTTACACCCGGGAATTTATTAAAAGAGAATACCGGTTCTTTAATAGCAAAACCAGTCATCTTTTTCTCGAATGTAAAATCTTTCAGTTTGTTTACACCCATCATTATTTTAGTGGCAATATTCAGATAAGGTATCTGATAAGCTTTTGCAATAAATGGTGTGGTACGGCTGGCCCTTGGATTGGCTTCAATTACAAACACATTGCCATCTTTAATGGCAAATTGTATATTGATAAGGCCTTTTATTTTTAATTCCCTCGCAATCTTTTCAGCATACTCTTCCATGGTATGTACAATCAGGGGTGACAAATTAAATTGTGGTAACACCGCATTACTATCACCACTATGTATACCCGCGGGTTCAATATGTTCCATCACACCCATAATGTGAAATTCCTCCCCATCAAAAATCGCATCTATCTCTGCTTCCTGACAACGGTCTAAAAAGTGATCGATCAAAATTTTATTGCCCGGTAAATGTTTGATCAAACTTAAAATGCCTTTTTCCAGTTCATCATCATTTAATACAATGCGCATTCTTTGCCCGCCAATTACATAACTGGGTCGTATCAGTACCGGATACCCTACTACTTTTGCCACTTCAATAGCATCATCGGTATTATATGCAGTTCCGTATTGTGGATAAGGAATTCCTAACGCTTTCAATGTATCACTGAACCTTCCCCTGTCTTCGGCTATATCCATACTGTCGAATGAAGTACCCACTATCTTAATGCCTTTTTCGTGTAATTTTTTTGCCAGCTTTAAAGCGGTTTGTCCGCCTAACTGTACAATTACACCATAAGGTTTTTCGTACTCAATAATCTCCCATAAATGTTCCCAGAATACGGGTTCAAAATATAGTTTATCGGCAATATCAAAATCGGTAGAGACAGTTTCCGGATTACAGTTTACCATGATGGCTTCAAAGCCGGCTTCTTTTACTGCCAGTAACCCATGTACGCAGCAATAATCAAACTCAATACCCTGACCAATACGGTTAGGTCCGCTGCCCAGTACAATGATTTTTTTCTTATCCGAAATTTTGCTTTCGTTGCTGATTAATGTAGTTGCTCCTGCAGGCTTGCTTTCGAAAGTAGAATAGAAGTAAGGTGTTTTTGCTTCAAACTCTGCGGAGCAGGTATCCACCATTTTAAACACACGGGTCAATCCCATGGTTTTTCTTCTTTCGTAGATCAGCTCAGCATCTTCTTCTTTCATAATGCGGATGATCTGCTCATCACTGAAACCTAATAATTTAGCTTCAGTCAACACAGTATCCGGTAAAGATTTCAGATCGTATTTAGCGATCTCTTTTTCACAGTCACAAATCTTCTGTATCTGATAAATAAACCAACGGTCAATTTTAGTGCTTTCGCAAATACGTTTAATACTGGCCCCTGCCATCAGCGCATCTTTGATGCGGAATATCCTGTCCCACTTGGGTATTTTAATATACTCAATCAGGTCATCGGCATGCATTAAACTTTTGCCATAGTATCCCAAACCCACTGCTTCATTCTCTAAACTCTGACAGGCTTTTTGTACCGCTTCGGCAAAGCTTCTGCCAATGCCCATTACCTCACCTACGGATTTCATTTGGAAACCTAAAGTGTCATCGGCACCTTTGAATTTATCAAAATTCCAGCGGGGTATTTTAACAATCACATAATCCTGTACCGGCTCAAAATAAGCTGAGGTAGATTGGGTGATCTGATTTTTTAATTCATCTAAATTATATCCCACAGCAAGCTTGGCAGCAATTTTGGCAATGGGATAACCGGTTGCTTTACTTGCTAAAGCAGATGAACGGCTCACCCTTGGATTGATCTCTACCACAATGAGCTCTTCTGTTTGCGGATTCAGTGCAAACTGCACATTACATCCACCGGCAAAATTACCTAAGTCACGCATCATGCGGATGGCAGTGTTACGCATTAGTTGAAATGCTGTATCACTCAATGTCATGGCCGGAGCTACGGTAATAGAATCACCGGTATGCACCCCCATCGGGTCAAAATTTTCTACCGTACAAATGATGGTGACGTTATCAGCAGCATCTCTTAAAAGTTCTAATTCATATTCTTTCCATCCCAACACGGCTTTTTCTACTAATACCTCATGTATAGGGCTGGCAGTTAAAGCTCTGTTGAGGGCTTCGTCTAATTCATCTTTTTTAAATACAATACTTCCGCCCGATCCGCCCAACGTAAAGGAAGGGCGAAGCACTAATGGAAAACCAATTTCCTGTGCAAATTCTTTACCTTCTAAAAAGGAGTTGGCAATATGTGCCGGACAAACCGGTATACCCATTTCAATCATCCACTGGCGGAATTTTTCTCTGTCTTCAGCCTTATCAATGGCTTTAATATCCACCCCAACCAGTCTTACATTATTTTTTTCCCAAATACCCAGTTCATCCACTTCTTTACAAAGGTTCAGTGCAGTTTGGCCTCCCATGGTAGGCAGTACTGCATCTATCTGGTTTTCTTCCAGTATCAGTTCAATACTTTCTACCGTTAATGGCAACAGGTATACCCTGTCGGCCATCATTGGATCGGTCATAATAGTTGCCGGGTTACTATTGATAAGAATTACTTTAATGCCCTCTTCCCTTAGGCTTCGGGCGGCCTGAGTGCCGCTATAATCAAATTCGCAGGCCTGACCAATAACGATGGGGCCACTGCCGATAATTAGTACTGATGTAATGGAGTTGTCTTTTGGCATAAGTGATAGTGCCTTCTACAGGCGTGCAAAAGTAATTGTAAATGCCGTAAATAAAAAAACTGTACACAGATATGCTGCATTTTTTAATAATTATCTAAAAAAAATAGTTCAGATTAGACATGTTTTTATGTTTTTTAGCAAATAAGCAGTTCGTGATACCCAATTAAGTAATACTTAAAAATTACATTTGTAACTTATACCACATTATGAATTTTTTTAAGCCAGTTGTTCTTTTTTTAATGTCTGTTTTATATATATCTGCCCATGCCCAGCTATTTGTAACAAAAAAATATCCGCAGGGCTATTTTGGCTGGCCGGTTGCAGCTACCAAAGCACTGGCGGCTAATTTTGGCGAACTCAGGCCCAATCACTATCATATGGGCTTTGATTGTAAAACCGATCAGCGGCAGAACGTTCAGGTACTGGCTGCAGCAGATGGCTATATTGCCAAAGTAAAAATTGAACCTTCCGGATTTGGAAGGGCTTTATATATTAACCACGCTAACGGATTAACCACATTATATGCTCATTTGAATGATTTTTATCCGTCATTAGAGCAGTACATAAAAGATCAACAGTACAAATTAAAAAGTTGGAAAATTTTTATAGATATCCCTGATGGTTTATTTGCTGTACATAAAGGCGATTTTATTGCTTATAGTGGAAATACCGGCGGATCGCAGGGCCCGCATCTTCATTTTGAAATAAGAGATACCAAATCAGATAAAGTACTGAACCCATCATTATTTGGTTTTCCAATACCGGATAATATACCGCCTGTTATACAGCGGCTGGCATTGTACAACAGAAATATCAGTACCTACGAACAAAGTCCACGCATGATTACGGTAAAAAAAGTAAAAGGGGAATATCTTACCAGCCCTGCATTAATCATTAGTAATACTGATAAAGTGAGTTTTGCTATTTCCGCATATGACACTTACACAGGATCGTATAATAAGAATGGTATTTACGAAGCTGTGATATACGATAATGAAGTACCTGTTTGCGGGTTTCAGATGGACAGTATCAGTTATGATGAAACCCGTGATGTAAATGCACATATCGATCATAAACTTAGAGGCAGCGGCGGGACTTTTATGGAGCATTTATCAAGGTTACCCGGCTATCTTAACAGCATTTATAAGTCTGATGGCTCCAACGGGGTAATTATCCTTAATGACGATGCTGTACATACAATAAAAATAATTGTAAAAGATGCTGATGGCAATGCCAGTACACTCAGTTTTACCCTGCAACGGGGTACAGTAGCCGCTGCAAATACAGATAAAGTAAAACAAAAAGATTTTCTCCCGGGATATGTAAATGTTTTTGAGAACCATAATATCAGTTTCTATCTGCCCGAAAATGCTTTGTATGATTCCATCCGGATTAGATACAGCGAAACCCCTTCAACTACAGGATATCCGGTGTACCAGTTACAAAGCACCAATATTCCTGTGCATGGTTATTTTCCTGTTAAGATAAGGGCCGCCAATGCCATTCCCGGAAAAATGGTAATGCATCGTTTTGGCAGCGGACGCAATGATTTTGTAAAGGCCGATGCCGAGAAAGGCTGGTACAAGGGCAGCTTCAGATACTTTGGCAGTTTTCAACTGGTGGCAGATACACTTGCACCTGTTATAAATGCTGTTGGATTTAAAGAAGGAATGAACTGCGCTAAACTAAATCGCCTGGCTTTTGTTGTAACGGACAATACAGAGGAAATAGCCGGTTTTACTGCTACGCTGGATGGCAAATGGCTTCGTTTTAGTAATGATAAAGGCAGAACATTTATTTATCAGTTTGATGAAATGTGTATGCCGGGCGAACATGAGTTAAAAATTACAGCAACAGACCTGGTGGGTAATGTAACGGAGAAAGTGTATCATTTTACAAGATAAAAAGTTAATCAGTTGATTAGTTAATTGGTTGATTTGTGAGCTGAGCTTCCCAATTAACTGATATACAAATTAACTAATTAACCAGTTAACATATTAACCAATAAACAGATTTACCAACATCATGATAACAT
>JBAXET010000014.1:0-36480 GCA_037140275.1 Ferruginibacter sp.
CATCTATAGTGTCTTTTTTGGCATTGCCAATGATGTTGGCAAATACCGAGCTTAAAAACAACAACATCGCAATGGATGCTGTTATCAACAGTGCTTTGGTAAGCCTTCTGTTGTAAGATTTACGGAGATCGTAAGCGCCGTACTGCTTATTTTTCCCATCGAAAATTATATCGAGGATATCGGCACTTAAAATTTTATTTATATCCATTTTACTAGACTTTGTTAATTAGATTCAATATTGAAACAATTCCATAAGTTATTTTCCCGCATTTGCTTCTTCAGTTTTCTGAATCAGCATTTCTTCAGTTGCTGTAATATCAACTTCTGCATAGTGCCCGGGAGGAACATTACTGATTGTCATTTCATCCAGTATATCAATGGCATTTTTAAAAGTAGCATCCTTGTTAGCCTTGATGATATACATCAAATCGCCGATAGGAGTATTTTTTGCTTTTGTAGCAATAATTTCTCTTATTTCTTTAAAGGTGGAACTTTTGAATTGCTCACTGATTGTTTCGGGAAGTAATTCTCCAAAGTAATAAAAAACGTGATCGTCTTTCCCTAATAACAGGGTCATAGCGCCCGAATTTTTTACTTTAAGCTGATTATCGGGGTCATCCTTAGGCTCATTCATGGCCATACCTTTTGGTGTACTCATTGTAGTAGTAAACACAAAAAATGTGAGCAATAAGAAACCCAAATCAACCATTGGAGTAAGATCCACCCTGGTAGATAATTTTTTAGGTTTTTTTACGCCGGGGCCTTTTTTATGGCCGCCACCCGACGATGTATCCATTTCTGCCATATCAATACTTTTTTAGTCCGCTTTATACGGCACTGTTAACTAAAATTATTTAGCCCCTTCTGCTTTAGGAGGATTTTTGCTTAACTCAGAATTTTCAGGAATCCCCTCCGGATTTGTTACAATTTTGAATTTGAATATTTCATTCTTTTTAAAAGCAGATTTAATGTTTTTAAAAGAAGGATACTTGGCAAGGTTATCGCCTTTTACCAATAAATTCAAATTGTCCATTGATTCACCTGCAAAAGAATTGGATACGCTTTTTATCCAGTCGGCCAGCTCATTATTGGTAGTATCACAAGGGATACCGTCCATTTTTGAAGCCGGAACGTTTTCGGTCAAATTCAGATAACTTTTTAGTTTACTGAAAGGCATGCCGATAAATTCCTGTTTTTTAAGCTTAGCTATTTCTGCAGGAGTTAGCCCCAGACTTTTGCTGGTATTAATATCATTTATGATATCGTCTTTGTGCTTCCTGTCGTTAAGCATTAAAAAAACCTTACCATCTCTGGAAAGTGTAACCACTATAGCCTCGTCTTTTACAACCTTTGTTGATACAGACGTAGGAGTGGTAACAGCTACAGCTTCCGGGGGTTTGGTTTTTGTTGCTAATATAAAAAACGACAATAGCAAAAAAGCCACATCACACATCGCTGTCATATCGATGTTGGTGCTCTTTCGTGGTATTTTAACTTTTGGCATTAGTGAGAATTTAAATGATTACTTTATAGATGCAAAACTATTGTTCTTCCATACTATTATTTGTACAGAGAAGCAAAACTTTGAGTTAAAGTAAATCCTGATTCATCTATACCATAAGTAATACCATCAATTTTTGTTGTAAATATGTTATACATGATAATAGAAAACGCAGAAGTACCGATACCTAGAGCTGTATTATACAATGCTTCAGAGATACCTACAGATAATTGTTCTGCTGCTGCTCCACCACCTGCATCACCACCTAAGTTACCAAAGGCTCTGATCATACCCATTACCGTACCCAACAAACCCAATAATGTTGCAACAGATGCAATTGTTGAAAGAAATACCAGATTTTTTTCCAACATAGGTAATTCCAGTGAAGTTGCTTCTTCCACTTCTTTTTGTATAGCCATTACCTTTTGATCTGTACTTAATTCTGAATTGGCAATCATTTCTTTGTAGCGGTGTAACCCTGCTTTCATTACATTACCAACTGAACCTTTTTGTTTATCGCATTCAGATAATGCAGCATCAACATTTTTATTAGCCAGATGATATTGTACTTTGCGAATAAAATCACTGTTACTTCCTGTACCATTAGCTTTTGAAATGGTCATAAAACGCTCAATAACGAAAGTAAGTACAGTTAAAAAACATGCAATCAATATAGGTACAATAATACCTCCAAGGTACATTTTGCTTAAAGCAGTTTTTGGTTTTTCATGACTGGGCCAAAACCAACCTGTTCCGGGTTTATCAAAATTGGAAGAAGCTCCAAGCAAAAAACGCCAAATTATAAATCCAACAATCAAACAAATTATTGGAGCTAATAAAGAAATTGCATTACCTGATTTTTTTACCGGTGCTGTAGTTGCTGGTTTTACAGATGGTTTTGATTCTGCCATGACATTCATTTTTTAAGTTTGTGAAATATTAATTTTTATTTTTAAGTTATCACTTTTTGACTGCACAATTCTACTAAAAAAGTATAATCAAGCAATCAATTTTTGTACACATTTTTCCATGCGGTGAACGCACAAGTTAGTAAAATAATTGAAAGCAACAACCAGCCCCTAAAATTTTTTTATTTATTTAATCCTGATGCATAAATTGGCACTTTACATAAAAAATGTAAAAGATTCCAACAATATCTTAAATTAACCTTTTATCCTTAAATCCTGTTATTTTACGCGGTATTCAATATTTTCGTTTATTATAACACCATCTCTTCAATTTTAAATAAAACTCATGACCAATTGCATTAAAAAAATTTGCTTTGCATTAATGGCCCTGCCATTAACCATGGCTGTTATTGCACAGGACAAACCAGCTATGCCACCTGCTGCTGCGGGCGCAGGAATGCCTACTGCCAGTGCTCCAAAACCTGGCCCCAAACCTTATAAAGAAGTCATTACCGAAAAAGCTAAAACCAGCAGGGGATTATTTACCGTTCACAAAGTGGATGATAAATATTATTTCGAACTGCCGGTTAAATTACTTGGCCGAGACATCCTGGTTATTAACAGAATATCAAAATCTTCAGTGGAAAGTCCTAAAGCTTTTGGCGGTTATGCAGGTGATCAGATTGCCGAAAATGTTATCCGCTTTGAAAAAGGCCCCAACAACAAAATTTTCCTTAAAAACATTTCTTACAATGTAAATCCTTCAGATAGTACTAAACCAATGTACCAATCTGTACTCAACAGCAACATTCAGCCTATTGCTGTTGCATTTGATATCAAAGCTGTAGCATCTGATAGTCTGGGTAATGGCATTGTTATAGACATTACAGATAATATCACTGCAGATAATGAAATTTTTGGTTTTGCCGGTGGAGCAAAATCTCAGTTTCAGGCAGGTGTTTTCCAGTCAGATAAGTCTTATATAGTAAGTGTAAGACCTTATCCTCAAAACATTGAAATTACTACGGTAAAAACATTTTCAAAAAGTGCAGGACAGTCTATGCCCGGCATGCCACCTTCTGCTCCCAGTCAAGCTACCGTAACACTTGAAATGAACAGCTCGATGCTAATACTGCCGGAAAAACCAATGAAAGCGAGGTATGAAGACAATCGTGTAGGATATTTCAGCACCGGCTATACTGATTTTGATGCTAACCCTCAAGGGGTAAAAGATATCAGTATGATTGCACGATGGAGATTAGAACCCAAGCCGGAAGATATGGATAAATACAAACGCGGTGAGCTGGTTGAACCCGCTAAACCAATTGTATTCTATATTGATCCAAGTACTCCCAAAAAATGGGTGCCTTACCTGATTCTGGGTATCAGCGACTGGCAGGTGGCTTTTGAAAAAGCCGGCTTTAGAAACGCAATTGTAGGTAAGGAAGCCCCTACCAAAGATCAGGACAGCACCTGGAGTTTGGAAGATGCCCGCAACAGCGCCATTATTTACAAACCTTCTCCTGTTCAAAATGCCTATGGCCCAAGTACTGTTGACCCTAGAAGCGGAGAAATTATGGAAAGCCATATCGGCTGGTTCCATAACGTTATGCAATTATTACGCAACTGGTATATGATTCAGGCAGCAGCAATTGATCCAAGAGCACGCAAAATGGTATTTGACGATGAGTTAATGGGGCAGTTGATCCGCTTTGTTTCTTCACATGAAGTTGGACATACCCTTGGATTACCACATAACTTCGGCTCTTCTGCAGGCGTTCCGGTTGAAAACCTTCGTAACAAAGCATGGGTGGAAGCCAATGGCCATACACCAAGTATTATGGACTATGCCCGTTTTAACTATGTAGCACAACCAGAAGATAATATTACTGCTGCAGGTATTTACCCAAGAATTGGTGACTATGATAAATGGGCTATTGAATGGGGATATAAAATTATTCCTGAAGCTGCCACAGCAGAAGATGAAGTAGAAACTCTGGATAAATGGATTGAAGCAAAAGCTAATGACAAGCGTTTTTACTTTGGCCGTCAGGGACAACCGGATGATCCAAGAGATCAAAGCGAAGCTATAGGTGATAATGCAATGAAAGCATCTGCTTATGGGATTAAAAACCTGCAGCGCATTCTCCCTAATTTGATTACCTGGACTAAACAGCCTAACGAAGATTATGCAGCACTTGGTGAAATGTATGGAGAGGTTGCAGGACAATTCCGCAGGTATATTGGCCATGTGTGCTACAATTTTGGTGGTGTATACGAAACATTGAAAAAGAACAACCAGGCTGGAAATGTGTATGAATATGTAAGTAAAGAAACACAAAAAGAAGCTGCAGATTTCATCAGCAAACAAGTGTTTACCACTCCAACCTGGTTAATCAATAGAGACATTATCAGTAAAACAGGAGTAAACAGCACGGCTGCCATTTTAAGTCTTCAGGAAGCTGCGCTGAACAGAATGCTCAGTACTAATACAATGAACAAAATGCTTAATGCAGAGGCAGCTATTGGCAATCAGGCCTATACAGTTACAGACCTGCTGAGTGATTTAAAGCAAAGTGTTTTTACAGAATTGACTGCTAAAAAACCTGTTGATCTATACAGAAGAAATTTGCAAAAATCTTATGTAGAAAGACTGGGCAGCATTCTTAACCCTCCAGCCGCAATGGGTGGTGGAATCGGTATTACTTTTGGAGGGGGAGCAACACCTCAGATGGATACCAAAAAAACAGATATTCTTTCTTATCTGAAAGGTCATGCAAAAGAACTGAAAGCCGCAATTGATATAGCTGCTGCTGGAACTGCAGACAAAGCAACCAAGTATCATTTGCAAGATTTAAGCGACAGGCTTAAAAAGATGTTAGATCCTAAATAATAAAAAATACAATTCGCATAAAAAAAGAGGCATCATACTAATGATGCCTCTTTTTTTATGTTGTTTTATTTATAATTTATTCATATCGTAATGCATCAATCGGATTTAATTTACTCGCTTTAATTGCAGGATATAAACCTGCTGCCAGGCCAACTAATGAGCAAACTAAAATACCTCCCAGTATCCATCCCCACAAAAGTACCAGCCCTGATTTTAAAAGCATTGCTACCAGATTGCCTAAAATTATACCAGCCACAATTCCGGCCACAGCCCCAAGCAAACTAATTAAAATAGATTCCCACAAAAACTGGTTACGGATATCTTTTCTGGTGCCGCCCAATGCTTTTATTAAACCAATCTCTTTGGTTCTTTCATTTACAGCCACCAGCATAATATTCATTAAGCCAATGGATGAAGCCAGCAAAGTAATTAATGCCACACCAATGATACCTTTTTCTAAAAACCCAAGGTTATTCATTAATGATGCTGCAATGCTGTCACTTTTATCAATATAAAAATTGTCTTCTTCTTTTACATCCAGTTTACGAATTGGTCTGAAAGTGCCTTTTGCCTCCCCTATAGCAGCATCCATATATTTAAGATCTGCAACCATTACCGCTATCAAAAAAGAAGAGCTTTGAGTTGCATACAACCTGCGGATATTGTTATACGGTGTAATTACTACTTTAGCTGTATTGAAAAATGAACTGGACCCTTTATCTTCCAGCACTGCAATTACCCTGTATGGAATATGATCCACACTCACTACTTTGTCAATAGCTTTCTCTGCTTTGCCGGGAAATAATTTTTCAGCAACTGCATTCCCCAATACGCAAACATTTCTGCCGGCTTCAATTTCTGTAATAGAAAAATTACGCCCAAAAGCAAGTTTATACCCATTTAGCTCGAGATAATTTTCATCCCCGCCAAAAATATTTACATCTGGATTTGTTTTTTTGTCGGTTGTATTTGCAACAATACCAGATGGCCCCCTTAAGGCCAACCCTATTTTTGCAGGGAATGGATATTGTTCTTTAAAAGCTTTTGCTTCTTCGTAAGTAATGATCTTTCCATTATTGGAGTTCTTTTGTTTTAAAGCAGAGGATTTGCTTGTTTTTTGAACATCTCTTTGCCTGCCGCCCCCAAAGCGGATATTGCGGTCCTTATACCTAACGCTGAATGCGTTGGATCCCATTGTGGAGAAACTATTGGTAAGGCTGTTACTGGCTGCCTTTAAAGCAGTAAGAAATAATATTAATGCAAAGATCCCCAGAGCAATTATAATTACAGTAATTACAGTTCTTAAACGGTTACTGCTGATATTGCGCCAGGAAAGTTTTACGGTATCTTGAAAAGTCATTATGCTTTATTAATACCTAAAGTTAATCACAGAATGAGATTGCAGGAAAAAACTTTTATGAATGGCAGTAAAAGCACCGCCGCTGTTGCGTAAAAGCTTAATAATACAGCCAATCAAGCAGCAAATTAGGATACACTCCTAAAACAATAATTACAGCTGCGGTTATCACCAGTATATATTTAAACGCTGGACTGATATCCCATTCCTGGTCGGCCGACGCATCACTTTCTTTAAAGTACATGGCCTGAATGATCCTGAAGTAGTAATATGCACTAATTGCTGCACATAATACCGCAAAGATGACCAACCATATTTGGTGGCCGTCTTTTACAGCAGCTAAAAGCATAAAAAATTTGCTTTGAAAACCTGCCGTTAAAGGTATACCGGTTAGTGATAATAAAAATATTGTGGCACAAATAGCCAGTACCGGTTGTTTTTTGGCTAATCCATTAAATCCGTCAATAGTATAATCATTCATTTTTACCAGCACAGCAAAAATACCAATGGTGGCAAGACTGTATGCGGCAGCATATAATACCAGACCTTCCTTGGCCCTGTCGTTCAATGCAAACAAGGCAAACATCATAAAGCCCGCTTGCGCAATACTGGAATAAGCCAGCATTCTTTTTACACTTTGCTGGAACACTGCAGTTAAATTACCAATCAATAGCGTAGCTGCTGTTATAATTACTGCCAGTTTCTGCCATTGTTCATGCACCGTACCAAATGCATTTTCAAACAAGCGGACAAATGCAAAAAAACTGGCTGCTTTTACAATAGTTGACATAAACGAAGTAAATACAGTTGGAGCTCCGTCATATACATCCGGAGTCCAGAAATGAAATGGTGCAGCGGAAACTTTAAATGACATTGATACCATGAGTAATATCAAACCAACAGCAATAAATGCCGGCATTTTGCCTACTCCTAATTGCAACGTATCAATAAAAAATGATGCTGAAGGGCTGCCTCCGTAAATGAAAGCTATACCCATTATCATAATTCCTGTAGAGAATGACCCCATAAGAAAATATTTCAAAGCAGCTTCATTACTTTTAAGATTTCGTTTATCACTGCCGGTTAAAATATACAGAGGAATAGAAATGATTTCAATACCAATAAAAAGCATCAGCAGCGTTTTAAATGATGCTGCCAGTACAACGCCGCAAAGAATAAAAAATATAAGAGCAAAATATTCAAATACATTCGTCCCCACTTTCTCGATCTCTTTTCCATTGAGTAAAAAATAAAACAACGTACAAACCAGCATTACAGAAATGAAGGTTAAATTAAAACTCTGGAAATGTAACATTTCCCTGATGTCAATTTTAAAAAATGACTCTTGCTGAAGCAATTCAATGCTATTGCCTGCAATTACAATTACAAGCCCCAGAATAGCCCAGTATTTGGCAGTGCTCTTATTTTTCACAAATGCACCTGCTAACATCATTACTATGCCCCAAACTGTAGTTAATATTATTGCGTTCATATCCTATTCCCAAAAGGGAATTCATTTAAATTAGTTATTAATTCTTGTTACCGGTAATCATTAATACCACATCTTTTGTTAAGTTGAATAATGGCTGTGGATACACACCTACAAAAAAGATTGCTATAACCAGAACACCCAGTGCCAGCTTTTCATTCCACGCAATTTCCTTTATGCTTTCTGTTACAGCATTGGTTTCGCCATAAAAAACTTTTTGCACCATATTCAATGTGTATACTGCAGCAAGAATAATACTTATACCTGCAACAGCCGCCAGCCAAATATTAAATTTAAACAAGCCATTAAACATCATAAACTCTCCTACAAAGGCATTGGTTAATGGCAATGCAATATTAGCCAATGCAATTATCACCAGCATAATAGTAAGTACAGGTGCTTTATGTGCAATGCCCCCCAGCTGAGAAATTTTTCTAACTCCCGTCTGTCTTTCAATCAATTCGATAACTATCCACAAACCAATGATATTAATACCATGACTGAACATTTGTATCATTACTCCCTGCACTGCTATTTGTCCTGATGCAAAAATAGCCGCACACATTAATCCGATGTGAGCTATAGAAGAATACGCCACCAATCTTTTCAGGTCATCCTGTTTAATAGCAATTATGCTGGCGTAAATCATTCCAAAAATAGCCAGGGCTGCAATAAGCATATTGTATTTATCCATTGCTGCAGGGAATACCGGCACCAGCCAGCGCAATATCGCATATACCCCCATCTTAACCATTATTCCACTTAACACCATGGTAACAGCTGTTGGAGATTGCTCATAGGCATCAGGTTGCCAGGTATGAAAAGGAAATACCGGCATTTTAATAGCGAAAGCGATAAAGAATAACCAGAACAACCAGTATTGCTGTACAAATGTTAAGTTGAAATGTATACTGTAAAATGCATTGATTGCAAAACTGTGCTCAGAGTAAGCTGTTGCAGGTGTTTGCAGGTATAAATAAATAATACCAATCAGCATTAATAAAGATCCTGCGAACGTATATACAAAGAATTTGAATGTAGCCTGTATTCTTTTTTCTCCTCCCCAACGGCTGCTCAGGAAGTAAACAGGAATCAATGCCAGTTCCCAGAAGAAATAAAATACCAATGCATCCAATGCGGTAAATACACCCATTAAACCGGCCTGCGCCAATAACATCAGCCCATAAAATGCGAAACTGTCTTTATAAGAAGTTTTATAAGTGGCAATAAAAATTACAGGGAATGAAAACGCAGTAAGGAAAGTTAGAATATGCCCCATTCCATCTAAACCAATATTAAAACTGGCACCAATATATTTCATCCAAACATAGCCTTCTTCCAGTCCGCTTAATTGTTTATTGTTCGCATAGAACAAACTGGCCGACGAAATCACTAATGTGATTAAAGATGACACTAAGGCAATTGCTTTTGAATTTTTATCATTCTTCAGAATAAAGCAAAGTAATCCGGCGATCAACGGAGACCAGATTAGTAATTCAGGGAAACGTAACCCAAGTTGTTGCATATCTATTACTTATTACAAAAACATTTGTACAATGAATAAAATTAAAATTCCTATCACCATCAACAGCACATAAACACCTACATGGCCGCTTTGCAATAATCTTACCTGACGGCTTCCATAATTTACGGCCTTACCCATTCCATTTACAAAACCATCAATGCCTTTTTTCTCCACTACATTATTTAAAAATGATGCTAATGACTGAACAGGTTTTATAATGATGGTATCATACAGCTCATCGATATACCATTTGTTCTCCAGTACTTTTCCAAGTCCTGTATTTTCTTTAGCAACAAAATTTCTATTTTGTACATACGCAAATAATGCGGCAACAAACATCAGTACCGTAGTGCCAATCATTAATCCATATTCTGTAGTACTGCTGATTGGCACAGCATTTTCATGAACTGGAATTACAGGTTGCAGGAATGCAGCAATTTCATTATGCCCTCCTAAAATATGCGGTACTCCAACAAAACCTCCGATAATTGCCAGTATAGCCAATACGATCAATGGCATTGTCATTGCCGCAGGGCTTTCATGCAAATGATGTTCCTGCTCCTGATTACCCCTGAACTTTCCGTTAAAAGTTAAGAAGTATATACGGAACATATAGTAAGCAGTCATCATTGCTGCGAATAGAGCCAACACATAAAATACTTTATTATGTTCAAATGCACTCATTAGAATAGCATCCTTACTAAAGAAACCGCTGAACGGAGGACATCCTGCAATAGCCAGACAGCCAATTAAAAATGTAAGCTGTGTAATGCGCATGTACTTATTTAGTCCGCCCATTTTTGTAATATCCTGTTCGCCGCCCATTGCATGTATTACACTACCACTGCCTAAGAACAACAGGGCTTTAAAAAAGGCGTGTGTCATTACATGGAATACCGCAGCAGTATAATTGCCACAGCCTAATGCCAAAAACATAAACCCTAACTGGCTAACGGTAGAGTATGCCAGCACTTTTTTAATATCATTTTGTTTTATAGCAATGCTCGCTGCAAGTAATGCAGTTGCTAAACCAATAATGGAGATGATCAGTCTGGTGATTTCTGCAGCTTCAGAAGAATACAATACGTTACTGCGTGCAATCATATAGATACCTGCGGTAACCATGGTAGCTGCATGAATCAGTGCTGATACCGGAGTTGGGCCCGCCATCGCATCGGGCAACCAGGTGTATAAAGGAATTTGAGCACTCTTACCGGTTGCGCCCACAAATAATAAAATAGTGATGCCAATAATATCGGTTTTGCTTAACTGAGCAATGCCGGCAAATACTGTATGAAAATCGGAAGTATGCAATTTTGAAAACAACCAGAATACCGCCAGCAAAAATCCCAGATCACCAATGCGGTTCATGATAAAGGCCTTTTTTGCGGCATTAGTATAGTTGGTATTTTTAAACCAGTATCCAATTAACAAATATGAGCAAAGCCCCACACCTTCCCATCCAATAAACATGATCACATAGTTGGCCCCTAATACAAGCAGCAACATAGAGAACACAAACAAATTAAGGTATGCAAAATATTTAGCGAAATCTTTATTGTCCTCTTCATGCATGTATGAAGTAGAATACACATGAATTAAAAACCCAACGCCGGTGATAATCAATAGAAAAATGGCGGACAACTGATCAACCTGAAAATCGAAACCAATTTTTAAGTTGGCAGTATTTATAAAATCGAAATAATGTGCTACATGTGTATTGCCTCCCTTAACACTGAAGAATACATACAGACTGATCAGGAACGAACCTAATACCACTCCGCTGCCAATAATGCCCGACAGTGTTTTTGAAAGAGTCTTTCTTCCCAAACCATTAATTAAAAAACCCATCAATGGTAAAAGTGGTATTAGCCAAACTATTTGTAAAACGTTATTCATAAAAATAAACTGAAAGTTGAAAGGGGAAAGCTAAAAGCACAGGCTTTTAGCTTTGGCCCTTAACTTAATTCTTTAATCTGTTTAAAAAATTTACATCCACTGAGTGAACATTTCTATACATCATAACAATAATTGCCAGTCCCACACTAACTTCCGCAGCTGCCACTACCATAATAAAAAACACAAAAATCTGCCCGTCACTTACAACTGTTGGTGTTGCTTTACCAATTGCAGCCGCAGCATGCATTTTTGAAAATGCCACCAGTAATAAATTCGCTGCATTCAGCATAAGCTCAATGCACATAAAAATGATAATTGCATTACGTCTGGTGAGCACACCAATAACCCCAATGCTGAACAGGGCCACTGCTAATTCTATAAACCATTTAATTTCCATAACTATTAATGTTCTTTTTTACTGATCACAACTGCGCCAATCATAGCACTTAAAAACAATACACTGCTTATTTCAAAGGGCAATACATAATCTTTAAATAATACCATACCCAGCGTTTTAATCAACCCATAATCGCCGGTTTGTAATTCCATTCCTGCTTTGATGGTTTGCGACTTTAATGCCGCTGCCACTATTACTAAAAACAAGCTGCCGCCGGAAATTATGCCTGCTATTTGCAATAACCTGTTCTTCTGAGGCTCAATGTGCTGATTCAGATTCATCAGCATCACCACAAATAAAAACAGTACCATAATAGCACCCGCATATACAATGATATTTACAATGGCCAGAAATTGTGCATTCAGTAAAATATACAATCCCGAAATTGCAAAGAAGGTTACAATTAGGTATAATACGCTGTGTACCGGATTTTTTCGGGTAATTACCATTAAGGCACTACCCACTGCCATTACCGATAAAAGAATAAATAAAATGTTTGTAATACTCATTTATAAATAAATTCTAAATATTAAATTCTAAACTGTTTCTCTTTTAACTCTGTTACCCAATGCATTTTTATACGCTTCCGGTTCATTTACAGGATGCGGTATCAGTAATTCATCTTTGCTGTAAATAAATTGTTTGCGCTGATAATCTGCCGGGGCAAATGTTTCACTCAGGTAAATAGCATCTTTAGGACAAGCTTCTTCACATAATCCGCAGAAAATACAACGCAGCATATTGATCTCGTACTTTGCTGCATATTTTTCTTCGCGGTATAAATTTTCTTCACCTGTTTTTCTTTCAGCAGCTTCCATGGTAATGGCTTCTGCCGGACAAGCAACAGCGCATAATCCGCAGGCAGTACAATTCTCTCTGCCTTCTGCATCACGGTTCAAAATATGCAGTCCCCTGAATACCGGACTGAAAGGACGCTTTTTTTCGGGATAATTAATGGTGGGGCGTTTTTTAAACATGTGGCTAAATGTTATGGCCATACCCTTTATAATTGCAGGCAGGTACAATCTTTCCATAAAATTCAATGGCTTTCTGCTGACCTGCTTTACCCTGTTTGTTAATGCTTGCATATATAAAAACTTATTACAGTTTTACTGTTACTTATTTAGTTAAATACAAAACCACTCCCCCTGTTACCAGCATATTTACCAGTGCCAGCGGAATTAATATTTTCCAACCCAGATTCATCAACTGATCATAACGGAAACGTGGAAGCGTCCACCGTACCCACATGAAGAAGAATAAAAAGGCAATCACTTTTGTCATTAATGCGGCAATACCAATTAGCGCTGCAACATTAGGACTGAAATTTGCTTCGTTTACAAACGGACAATCATAGCCTCCAAAAAATAAGGTTGCCATTACCACACTGCTGATAAACATATTAATGTATTCAGCAAAAAGATAAAAGCCCAGTTTCATGGAAGAATATTCAGTATGGTAACCGCCGATCAATTCACTTTCGGCTTCTGCCAAATCAAAAGGGGCACGGTTACATTCTGCAAAGGCACAGATAAGGAAGATTAAAAAACCCAATGGCTGATAAATAATATTCCAGTTGCCAGCCTGTTGTTGCAATACCATTTCCTTAAGACTAAGATTTCCGGTTACCAGAATCAATGCGATTAAAGAAATACCCATTGCCAGTTCGTAACTGATGATCTGTGATGCAGCCCTTAAACCGCCCATCAGAGAAAATTTATTATTACTTGCCCAACTGCCTATCATGATACCATACACACCCATACTAACCACACCAAAAATATACAAGATGCCCACATCCACATTGGCGATTTGTAAAGGAATGTCTCTGCCAAAAAAATGTACTTTATCCCCCCATGGAACAATGGCACTGGTCATAATTGCAGTCATCATCGCCATAGATGGCCCAAGTATAAAAAGGAATTTAGAAGAGAAATCAGGGATGATCTCTTCTTTAAAAAACAATTTTAATCCGTCGGCAACGGGTTGCAGCAATCCAAAGGGGCCCGCACGGTTGGGACCTCTTCTGTCCTGTAAAATAGCCGCTACTTTACGCTCCGCATAAGTAGCATACATGGCAATTACCAGAGAGCCCATTACCACAATGGTAATCAGCACCAGTTTTTCTATTATCAAAGGCAAATCGATTGCTAAAAACATAATCCTCTATTAAAATATTTTTATTCTACTTTTCCTTACCATTTATTTTTTCAAGCCCCACTGAGCGGATTCTCCATCTCCTTCAACATGAGTTCCGGCAGTTTTAAAATCATCACTGTGTGCAGGGCCGTTGATCTTACTCAATTCAATGGTAGGCGTATTTACTTCGCTTACATTATGAATGTTCATCAGTAATTTAGGCGCTCGTCCCCCCATTACTTTTTGTACTGTTTCCTGTGGTTTTACCAACCCTACATAATGCCCTTGTGAAATTACTGAATGTCGGCTGATAACAGTTGGCCCTTCAATAGTCCAGTCGCTGGTTTTCTTTTTATCAAAGCGGCAGGTATTACAAATCCATCCTGTTTTTCCATCATAACTTTTTACCTCACCCCATTCATCTTTACGGGCAGTTACACGAAATACTTCATCGCCACGTAACCATAAGGTTGTTTTTCCGCAACATCCCGGAGTGCTACACTCGCGGTTTGCGTCAACCGGTTTGGTAAACCATACACGATTTTTAAAACGGAAGGTTTTATCTGTTAATGCACCAACCGGACAAACATCAATCATATTACCGCTGAATTCATTATCTATGGCTTTAGAGATATAGGTAGATATTTCTGCATGATCGCCACGGTCTAATATACCATGCACCCTGTGATTGGTTATTTGATCTGCTACGTAAGTACAGCGATAACAAAGAATACACCTTGTCATATGTAATTGAATGTATGGACCGATATCCTCTTTTTCAAATGTTCTTCTGGCAAATTCGTAACGGGTACCTTCTTTACCATGTTCGTAACCTAAATCTTGTAAATGACATTCGCCTGCCTGATCGCAAATAGGACAATCCAGCGGATGATTCAGTAATAAAAATTCCACTACCCCTGCCCTTGCATCTTTAACTTTATCGCTGGTAATATTTTTTACAATCATGCCATCCATTACAGTTGTTCTGCAAGAAGCCACTAACTTAGGCATAGGCCTAGGGTCGGCAGTTGAACCTGCTGCCACTTCTACTAAACAAGTTCGGCATTTACCGCCGCTGCCCTGTAATTTGCTGTAATAGCACATAGCCGGTGGAGTTACATCACCACCAATAGTACGTGCTGCATTTAATATAGTGGTACCAGGGGCAACATCAATAGTGATATTGTCGATGGTAACTTTAAATGTTGCCGGTGCTTCTTTTTTTACTTCGTCTGCCATTGTATAAATTCAAAAGTCAAAAATCAAAAGTCAAAAATCAAAAACCTAATTTATCTGACTTTACTATTATTGCGGCAATGATCTTTGATAATTCATCTGCCTCTTTTATTAATTCATTTATTTTAGATTTTGATACGTTCATTGTTTCATTAATCAAACAAAGCCAATATTTAGTTTCGTTTGCTGATTTCAATGCTATCGTATGAAAATTTCTCCAATCTTTCTTAGAACTACCTGATTTCCCCTCTACCACATTTGCTCCTATTGAAGTTGCACTCCTCATCAGCTGATCAAACATAGAAAAATAAATTCTTTCAAACTTAGTTTCCTTTATAAACAAAATCACTTCTTTAGAAAAGTAAAAGCATCTGTGACTAATCTTATAAGGTTTCTCCGCATCGCTCAATTCAAAAACCTCATCAGTATCATTCATGTTTTGAATTTTTACTTTTGACTTTTTATTTCATTCTACACCGCCTGCGGCACATGAATCGGATCAGCATAATGTGCCAAACCATAATTCTTTTTCAAACACTCTTCCGGATTCAATATATGCCATTCAAATTCATCCCTGAAATGACGGATAGCTGCCGCTATCGGCCATGCTGCTGCATCACCCAAAGGACAAATAGTATTTCCTTCAATCTTTCTTTGTATATCCCATAACAGATCAATATCCTTCATCTCTCCTTTCCCGCTATCAATCTTCTTTAATATTTTTTCCATCCAGCCGGTACCTTCGCGGCAGGGTGAACATTGTCCGCAACTTTCATGACGGTAGAATCTTGCCAAAGTATACGTATGTTTCACCACACACTGGTCTTCATCTAACACTATAAATCCACCGGACCCCATCATACTGCCTGTTGCAAAACCACCATCGCTCAGGCTCTCGTAGTTCATTAAACGCTTTTCGCCTTTAGCAGTAGTCAATAATAAGTTAGCAGGTAAAATCGGCACTGATGAACCTCCCGGAATACAAGCTTTTAATTTTTTGCCATTGGCAATACCACCACACCATTCATCGCTGTAAATAAATTCTTCCACACTGATGGTCATGTCTATTTCATACACTCCCGGCTTATTGATATTACCACATGCCGAAATTAATTTTGTGCCTGTTGAACGGCCCACCCCAATTTTAGCATACTCTTCACCACCATCATTAATGATTGGAACAACAGCCGCAATCGTCTCCACATTATTCACAACGGTTGGTCTTTCCCAAACACCTTTTACAGCAGGGAATGGAGGTTTAATTCTTGGGTTGCCCCTTTTTCCTTCCAGACTTTCTATCAATGCAGTTTCTTCGCCACAGATATAAGCACCGGCACCACGCTGTACATAAATCTCACAGTCAAAACCGCTGCCTAAAATATTTTTTCCAAGAAAGCCATTTTGTTTGGCTTCTTTAATCGCATTTTCTAAAATATCTACGATCCAGGCATATTCACCACGGATATAAATATAACTCACATTACTACCCAGTGCAAACGAAGACACGATCATTCCTTCAATTAAAATATGCGGAATGAATTCCATCAGGTAGCGGTCTTTAAAAGTACCTGGTTCACTTTCATCTGCATTTACCACTAAATGCCTGGGCACGCCTTCGGGTTTGGCAATAAAACTCCATTTCATTCCCGCAGGGAAGCCTGCTCCGCCACGACCACGTAAGCCACTCTTCTTTACTTCTTCCACAATTTCTGCAGGCTGCATTTTCAATGCCTTTTCCACACTGCGGTAACCACCTTCACGGCGGTATACTTCAAAGCCGCGGATACCCGGAACATTTGCTTTTGCTAATAATAATTTTTTACTCATATCTCAATTTGCCTTTGGCAAATTTTTATTTTGTTACGAACATTTGTTCTTGTTTCAACTTCATTGGCGTCGCACTCTTCAACGGTATTATTTTATTCAACTTTTAACTTCGCGTTTATTGTTAGTCACTGACAAGCTACGGCCTTGCTGCGTTACCCGTTTTCGCTCCATTTTAATAATCATAATACTCATCCACTCCGTATACCAGTCCGTTGTAAGTATCAATCGCCATTTCTAAATACTTTGCTTTTTTTTCTGTAAGCGAAATATATTTATCTACATGTGCTACTGCCGTTGGATTATCTGATACCATGTCTCTTAAAATTTTTGTGTTTAAACTAAAAATTTCGCCATTGCCCTTCTGTATATAAACATCTAACCGGCTATTTTTAAGCATTTTAACAGTCGGCTCAAGATTTATCTCTAAACAACCAAAAGCTTTTATCTTCCCTTCCTTTACCATAGCGCCAAACCAATTGTTTCTGCAATTATAATATCGTCTGCCTTTTGTACTGTACGATTTTATGTCGCTAAATCTATATTTTTCACCATCACTTAAAAACAATTTGTTACCGCCTAGTCCTGTTTTTGCACCACTGACATACACTGGCTTCTTAAGAATCTTGCCATCAGCAAACTCAATAAAATCTGAAGTGTCTTTTACTATACCCGCAAACGTTACACTATCTCCTATTTGTAAAGCTGTGTAAAAACGATTCAATTTTATAGCCCCTACTTCACCGTTTGTTGCAATGTTATTTCCTTTGCCCGATGAGGAATTTTGAAAAAAAACAAAACAAAAAATTAAGACCAATAAAAGCAAATACTTCTTTACCATTTCAATACCTTTTATTTTTTTCACCCCTTCACCCCCTGCCTCGCAAATAATACCCATCTTTTTCCTTTCTTCACCCACACTTCCAAAACTCTTAAATTATAATTATTAACCGTTGTTGTGCCCCCTAATGTTGCTGTTATATCCGCCACAAAACGCACATTCGCCACATTATCATTCATCAATACCGTGATGCTGTCTTCTTTAAAACTTTGGTAACTGATAAATCCTCTTTCAAAATCTTTTATCAGATCCTTTTTGCTCTGCACCCAGCCATTGCTGTGTCCGTAACTCAGCGCTTTATCTGTTTGCTGGTTTAAAGAAACTGTGTTTTTTGTTACCAGAGCCTGATGAAATTCTTTAACTGTTGCAATCAGTTTTGCTTCATCAACTGTTTGTGCAAAAACACCTGCAAAAAACAAAGAACTTAGTATGGTTAAAATAAATTTCATTTTTTATTCTTCTACTTAACACTTACCGCCTGACGGCCCATCAATTTCCATTCTTTTTTCTCTTTAATCCAAACCAGCATCATACTAAAATCCAGATCTACCACGGTGCCGTCTTTTTTATTTTCTTTTGCTTTAAACAGGTAACGCACAATGGCTGTTTTATCCTGAATGAATATTTTTATGTTTGATGCCGCTGTATCAGTATAGTTAGATTGGTTCTTTGTTATCCCTTTAATCATTTCTTCCCTGTTTTGCAGGTTACCGTGAGAGTGTCCGTATGATACAGTTTTTGCCAATAATTTTTCCAGTGTTACACTATCCTTTGAACCAAAAACAGTATGGCTTAACAGGTATGTCTTTTCAGTCAGCTCTTTTTCATCATTAGTTTGCGCATTTGCTGCCACCACAATTAAAAGAGAAAATATTGTCAGTAATTTTTTCATTCCGCTTAGTTTTTTAAAGCTGCAGCATTCCTGCATTCTTCAATAATAGCATCCACTTTTTCCTTGGTTAAATGTTCGCGGTAATGTTTACCCAGCTGCATCATTGGTGCATAACCGCAAGCACCCAAACATTCCACTGTTTTTAATGTAAACATTCCATCAGGTGTGGTTTCACCTACACCAATGTTTAATTTTTGTTTGATATAATCAATGATATTGTCGCTGCCATTGAGCATACATGGTCCGGTTTGACAAACCTCAAACATATATTTACCAACAGGACTTAAATTATACATACTGTAAAAGCTGGCTACTTCATACACTTCAATCGGTTCAATTTTAAGTAAGCCGGCTACATAATCCATTACAGGCACATCCAGCCAGCCCCCAAATGTTTCCTGGGCTAAATGCAATACAGGTAGCAATGCGCTTTTCTGTTTACCATCGGGATAATGAGATATAATCTCATTTACCTTAGCCAGTTTTTCTTCATTAAATTGTATCATAAAAAATCAAAAGTCAAAAAAATTAAACAGTAACTCAAAAGCTAAAAGTTGTTCTTTTTTACTTTTGAATTTTTACTTTTTATTACGCGTCCAGTTCCCCCGCAATCAAATTCAAACTACTCATAGTTATAATTGCATCGCTCATCATACCACCTTTAATTAATTCAGGGTATGCCTGATAGTAAATAAAGCAGGGCCTGCGAAAATGTAAGCGGTAAGGCGTTCTGCCTCCGTCGCTGATCAGGTAAAACCCTAATTCACCGTTAGCTGCTTCAATGCTGTTATACACTTCACCGGCTGGTATTTCCGTTTCGCCCATGATAATTTTAAAGTGATAGATCAATGCTTCCATTTTAGTGTACACATCTTTCTTTTCGGGCAGGTAATACGCAGGAACATCTGCATGGTAAACTTCAGCTTCGGCACCTTTAAACTCCTGCACTTTTTGATAGGCTTGTTCAAGAATGCTGAGACTTTGCCACATTTCTTCGTTACGTACCAAAAAGCGGTCGTAGCAATCACCTGTGGTACCAACAGGAACAGTAAAATCAAAATCCTGATAACTACTGTAAGGAGTATGTACACGAACATCATAATCCACACCTGATGCCCTTAAGTTAGGCCCTGTGAAACCATAATTCAATGCACGTTCTGCAGATATAGGTCCGCAACCCACTGTGCGATCAATGAAAATTCGGTTACGGGTAAACAGATTTTCAAACTCTTTTAATGTTTTAGGATATTCCTTTAAGAATCTTTCGAGTTTTTCAAATGCTGCATTTGTGAAATTCCTTTCAAAACCGCCAATACGCCCAATATTAGTAGTAAGACGGGAGCCGCATATTTCTTCATATATTTCATAAATTAATTCACGGTATTGCATCACGTATAAAAAGCCTGAGAATGCACCGCTATCTACTCCCACAATTGAATTGCAAATCAGGTGATCGGCTATACGTGCCAGTTCCATAATAATGATACGCAGATAGTCAACACGCTTTGGAGTTTGAACACCCAGTAATTTTTCGCAGGTTAAATGCCATCCCATATTGTTAAGTGGCGAAGAGCAATAATTTAACCTGTCGGTAATAGGAGTTATCTGGTATAAAGGCCTTCTCTCTGCCAATTTTTCAAATGCCCGGTGGATATATCCAACAGTAGAGGTTGCTTTCAAAATTCTTTCACCATCCATTTCAAGAATATTTTGAAAAACCCCGTGAGTTGCAGGGTGAGTAGGCCCTAAATTAAGCGTGGTAGTTTGCTTTTCAATTGACCCCTCTGGCAATAAAATGTGATCTTGTTGATTCATGCTGTTATCTCCAAAAGGAGAATTTAACCATTAATTTATTTTAAGTCTTATTCTTTATTACTGCTCTTGCGGGTTGAATACATTTCTTCTGCTTTAAAAACTGTTAAAATCAAAAACACAATGCCTGCCACCACATGTATTGTCCCTTTCCCTTCTTTATAATCGTAAAATGCCAGTGCCGAACCTAATCCAAAAACTATAAAAGCCAATACCGTATATGCTTTTCTGTATTTGTTTACTATGCCGGGCATAAGCTTGTTTTAGTTTTATCTTCCAAACATCTCATCGTCTTTATCAATTCTGCTCTGATCTTCTAATGGAAATTCTTTCCGCATAGGGAAATAATCCATTTCATCCACATTCAATATTCTTTTTAAATTAGGATGTCCTACAAAATTTACTCCGAAGAAATCGTAGGTTTCCCTTTCCATAAAATTAGCCGACTGGTATACAGCAGTTGCAGTAAACACATCGGGGTTATTAATATCTGCAAATACTTTAAAACGGATACGAAGATTATCAACCAGATTGTGCAGGTGGTACACTACTGCCAACTCTTCCCCTGTTCTATCGGGATAATGCACTGCCTGCAGATCGGTTAAAAATTGAAAGCTTAATGAGGTATCATCATACAAAAACTGCAGCACTTTTATATTCAGGTCTTTGGGTGCGGTGAAAGTCAGCATGCCATAAGGTTCTTGCCAGTCAGTTAACTGGTCCCCAAATTTTTCTGTTAGTTTTTGTTGTACTATTTCGTTGGTTAAAGCCATAACATTTTAAGTCAAAATTCAAAAATCAAAATCTTCGGTTACCTTATTGAATTTATATTTTTTACTTTTTATTGTATACCATAGCTGTTTAAAAGCTCTTTATACTGATCGCTGTGCCTTCTTCTTAATCCCTCTGCATTTACCAGTTCCTGTATCTTTATAAAGCCATCTAAGATAGCTTCAGGTCTTGGAGGGCAACCGGGCACATACACATCTACCGGCAATACCTGATCAATACCCTGTAAAACAGAATAAGTATCAAATATGCCACCTGAAGAAGCACAGGCACCAACAGCCATCACCCAACGTGGTTCTGCCATTTGCAGGTAAACCTGTCTTAACACCGGCCCCATTTTTTTAGAAATGGTTCCCATCACAAATATCAGATCGCACTGGCGGGGAGAAAAACTCATACGCTCTGCACCAAAACGGGCCAGATCGTAGTGGCTGGCTGCAGTAGCCATAAATTCGATACCACAGCAACTAGTGGCAAAAGGTAAAGGCCAGATGGAGTTTTTACGGGCAAGACTAACCACTCTTTCCAAATTGGTAGCCATAAAACCTTCGCCCATATAGCCTTCAGGAATACCTTCAAATTTTACTGTATTGTTAAACTGTACCGGACGAGACATATTTTATTAATTTGATGATTTGATGATTTGATGATTTTGAAAAACGGTTTTGTCATTTCTAAATCTCCAAATCAATTAATTGTTCTAATCTTCCCAATCCAACGCCCCTTTTTTAATAATATAAATAAACCCTGTCACAAAAAATCCTACAAACAATGCTACGGCTGAAAAGCCCTCCCATCGTAATTCTTTAAAGTTTACAGCGTATGGATAAAAGAAAATTACTTCCACATCGAACAACACAAACAGGATGGCTACTAAAAAATATTTAATGGCCATGGGCTGACGGGCATTGCCCTTTATTTCGATACCACTTTCAAAATTCTGGAGTTTGTCGGAGGTCTTTCTTTTAGGACCTAAATAATTGGATAGTACAATTACAGTGGCAACTAAACCTACTGCAAAAAGCAGCTGTAATGCAATGGGAAAATAATTGGTTGCATTATTTGTATTGGCTACCTGAAGGAAATAAAACTGCATTCGGATATTATTATTGATATTATCCGCAAAAATAAGACAGCAAAAGCAATAATCAACATTATATACAACAAAAAACCCCGATACGAGGGTACCGGGGTTTGATATGCTAAGTTTTAGACTTTACTTTTTTTTTGGAGCCGGTGCAGTATTGCCACTTGCCGGAGTTTTTGTTCCACCGGTTGCAGGTCTGGTTCCTGTTCCTGGCCTTGCCGGTGTCGCTCTTGGAGCAGGAGCAGCATCAAACATTTTTTTGAACCCGGCCACTTCCTCATCAGTGGGTTCTTTTGCAAGATATTTATCGCAATAACCTGAAGCGGCTTTTTTATCTTTCAGCACATTATTGGAATACATGATAAAATATTTATACGAATTCAGTAAATGGCTTTTTACTTTTACAGAATCGGTGCCCCACTGTGCTTCTCCAAGCTCAATCACTTTTTGATAGCTGGGTATTGCCAATCCCATAATCATAGCAGTATCTATTTTAGCCTGTGTAACAGCGGTCATATAAAAACCATAGGTTTCAGTAGGAAACTTAGAAGTATAAATATTCCAATTATCAATAGCTGCCTGAAAATTACCTCCGCGGGAAAAGTTATTAGCGGTATTAAAGATATCTGTTTTGGTAGGGTTCTTCTTTACATCCAGTATCTTCTTATACCAGCCTGCAGCTGCGCTATAATTTTTTTGTGCTTCATAGGCAGAAGCAATAGGTCTTAAAAGAGCCAATTTGCCATATTCTGTACTATCCAGTGTTACTGCTTTGTCAACATAAGTTCCTGCCAACTCTTCGTTCCCAGGGAACCTCAATAGTATTTTTGAGTATGTGATATAATCTGTAGGTCCAATTTTCTCAGGTTTTTGCAACTGAAAGAATTTCTCAAATGCAGATTTAGACCCGGCAGAATCATTTATTTTGTCTTTGCAATAAGCTATAATACCATATAATCTTGGATCAGGATTAGTTCCACCTGAAGCAATACATGATTCTGCTTGTGAAATAGATTCTGCAAATAAACCTTGTGCATATTTAATTGTAGTTCTGTAATAGCATGCCTGAGGTTCATCATTACCCATTAATGTCAGGTATTTTTCTAAATATTCTGCAGACTTTACCACATCTGTTTGATAATATAGCAAGTAAAGATTTTGATAAACAGGTATGTAATTTGGGTCAGCAGCAATGGCATCATTGAAATACTTCATGTAAATATCTTCCTGAGTCTTTCCCTGAGTTTGATATACTTTACCCATGCGGTAAAAAGCTCTTGCATATTTAGGGTTTATTGCCAGAGCATTCTGGTAAGCGGCAATGGCATTTCCGCCATCTATAAATTTACGGTAGGCATCGCCTAAAAGGCAATAGGTTTCTGCATCTTTAAATCCTTTTACAGTTGTTGCCTGCTTTAGTTTTTCAATGGCATATACCGCATCTCCGTTTTTGGAATCGTAATTACCATTTGCCATGCCTATAGCATTTAACACTGGAATGCTTTTACCCTGCGTTAAAGAGATGGCAGTTTCAAATCGTTGACGGGCATCCTGGGTTTTACCTTCATGTAATTCAATATGTCCTATACCCACTAAAAGCAAGGCGTTATTACTGTTGGATTCAAGTGTTTTACGAAGTAATTCTTTAGCCCTTGGCAGGTCTTTAAATTCATCAGGTGTAATTAATGTCAATGCCAGCCAATATGCAGCTTCAGTATTATTTGGATTTGCCGCTACCAGTTTTTCAAAAACCTCTTTGGCACTGGTGTATTTTTCATAATAGAAAAACTTTTTGCCCTCCTCAATACTCTGCGCAGTGGCAAAGTTGGTGATTAACACTGTGGCCAAAAAGAATACCGCTGCTTTAATCTTGCTCATTTTATTTGCTGTTTTATACTTTACAATGTTATTAATTTTACGGATACGGACTTCAAAAAGCAACATAATCTTTTTATAATTTTTCATTAATTTTTACACTCCGTATCGCAAAATTCATTTTATGACCCAGATATGCCCTTCTGAAAATCAACTGCCCTCTTTCATTTTTTAAAAAACTAATAAAACCGGCACCTAAACCCGGGTTTCTTTCTTTTACAATATAATACAAACCACGTACCAAAGGATACCGCTTGGTTAATATACCTAACTGGGTTGGTTTTACATAAGGTGAGTCTGTACAAGTCTCACACTTTATGTAAGTCATTTTTAATTTTTTTAACATATTTACCTGTGCGCTGTCTTCCGGATTACCAATCCAGCTGATGCCTACAAAACCCACCGCATTTTCATCTGAAGCCACATAATCAAGTACTTCGCGGCTTCCCTTTACCGCTTTAACTACTGTACTGTCAAATTTTGCTCCCCGTAAAATACTATCGACTGCAAAACGTACTATACTGGTTGCATTCAATCCATCAAATACAAAAGTCTTTTTTTTACCCGACTGTCCTGAAAGGCCTTGTTTTAACCTGTCAATTGTGTACAGCGTATCATTATTTTTACTGTTTACAACAACAACAATCGCATCCGATGCCACATCATTCCACACTGGAACATAGCCTAAATTACTTTTAAAGTAGTCTTCCTCTTTTGGGCTTAATCCTCTGGTAGTGATGATAAGCCTGGTGGCAGAATCTTTTAATATATCTTTAAAACAATCTGCCTCTGTTTTATAGTGTACAATAATTTTGGCTTTAGGGTAAGTATTCTCAAAAACTTTTATCTGTTCATCAATTATTGGCTTATACGACTCATCAACACTGATATTTATGGTTCCTTCTGTAGTTGAATCAAGTTCAGTTCCCTTGTAATTATTATCGTTACAGGCAGAAACTAATAAAAGGACAGCTCCCATAATTACAACTGAAATATTTTTAATATTACACCACATTTGTCTCATCATCTGTCCTTAAAATAGTTTTTACTGTACCCCCTGAACAACCTGAACAACCCATATACCCAGCATATTACGGCAAACATGTTCATTGTACCGGAATCATATTTACTTAAAAAAGCAGTTGTGTATGAAGTAGGAAACATAAAGAAAAAACCTGCTACTATAAAAAAAATGCCCATAGTGTAGTTAGTTATACTACGCATCCGGATAATATTTTTATCCCTGTCAGAAAATTGCTCTTTTTCAAATTCTTCAAGTGCCATAATACTGTTGTTTTATTAAAAATATACTCCCGGTAATTTTAACTTACACGGGAGTTCTAAAACGGGATGCCAAATTACAAAATTTATAGGTATAATTAATTGGATCCTACAAACTTTACCGGAATTGTGTAATAAACTGAAACATTTTGTCCGTTTGACTTTCCTGGTACCCATTCAGGCATTTTTTTAAGCACCCTCAACACTTCTTTATTAAATTCTTCCCCCCCATCCTGTATGGTTTCAAAACCCTTTAATTTGCCATCGTATCCAACTACAAATTTCATTTTCACACTTACCATTTCACCATCTTCCATTTCTTTTGGATTGTTGAGGTTTCTTTGCAAAAATTTCTTCAATCCATCCATGCCTCCGGGGAAACTGGGCATTACTTCTGCTGTTTCCCTAACCTGAGTAATATCCACAACAGGTTTTACAGGTGCTGCAACAGGTCCTTCTCCGGTACCCGGGCCCGGAGCGCCAAAAACCAGCGGCCCATCTCCAGGAACGTTAATTGTTACACTCCCAATCATTTTTTTATCCATATAATCGGGCAAAGAATCTGAATCATCAGGATCTTGCACAATTTTGATATCCTTTAAAAATTTCTGCATGGGCACCTGAGTTTTGGGAGGAGGTGGTTTCACAGGATCCACTGGCTTTTCTTTAGGCTTTGCTGTAGCAAATTCATTTTCGGGCAGTGCAATATTACGGACACTATATTCGCCGCTATTTTTGGGAATAAACGTAAAGGCTGATAATACCACCACCACAACTAACATTGCTGCAACAGATTTCATCAGGCGGTTGTCATAAAATTTACGCAATGCATAAGCGCCATAAGCTTTGTTTCGATTTTCGAAAATGATGTCTAATACATCGCTTTTCAGAATTTGTTCTGTTTTCATTTTTTAAGTTTTAATCCCGCTGGTGAACGGAAGATGAAAAATGTTTTTAAAAACAGGGCGCCATGTTTGATAATGAGATGTGATTGTTACCTAATTCCATAAAGTACAGTAACTAAAGTTCTAACATTTAAATATTCCTGAGCTACAAAAACCCTGTATCTGATGAATGTTATCTTTCAATTATCTTTGCGTTATGAAGATTCTGATGGTATGCCTCGGCAATATTTGCAGAAGCCCGCTGGCCGAGGGAATTTTACAGGATAAAGCAGATAAAGCCGGACTACAGTGGACAGTTGAAAGTGCAGGCACTAACGGATACCATACCGGAGAGCCGCCTCATCATTTAAGTATCAAAGTAGCTGCACAGCATGGAATTGATATCAGTAAGCAACAGAGCAGAAAATTTACGGCTGCTGACACTGATCAATATGATATCATTTATGCAATGGCCGGCGATGTAATGGAAGATATGCGTGAAATTGCAAAAGTAAAATTAGTGAATGTGGATTTGCTGCTGAATGAATTGTATCCAGGGCAAAACAAAGATGTTCCTGATCCCTGGTACGGGCCCGAAGCAGGTTATCATTAAGTATTTGCACTGATTGAAAAAGCATGCAATCAGATTATTAACAAACAAAAAGTACAGTAACCACATAATGGCAACCATCTCTATTCCCCAAGGCACACGTGATTTTTCTGCTACAGTAATCAGAAAAAGAAATCATATTTTTTCCACCATCAAAACAGTTTTTGAATTATATGGTTTTCAGCCACTCGAAACTCCCGCAATGGAAAACCTGGAAACACTGATGGGTAAGTACGGAGAGGAAGGCGATAAACTGATCTTTAAAATTTTAAATAACGGACTTAATCACGAAAAAAATATTGATAAAGCCAAAGAAGGATTTGAAAAAATACTGGAAGGCAAAAGCAGTGCGGATGTTACTGAGCGGGCTTTAAAATACGATCTTACCATTCCATTTGCCCGGCACGTAGCCATGAATCACACCAAACTCACGTTTCCGTTCAGACGCTACCAGATACAACCCGTTTGGAGAGCCGATCGCCCCCAGAAAGGCCGCTACCGTGAGTTCACCCAATGTGATGCAGACATAGTGGGTAGCCCATCTTTATTATGCGACGTGGAATTTGCACTTATATACCACGAAGTATTTAACCGCCTTGGATTAAAAGATTATGAATTAAGAATTAACAGTCGCAAAATTTTATCGGCTTTATCAAAAGCATGTAATGCACCGGATAAACTGGTGGACATTACCATTGCCATTGATAAATTAGACAAGATCAGCTTTGATAAAGTGAGAGAAGAACTGATAGAAAAAGAGCTGACCGAGGATCAAATTTCAATCATAGAAAAATACATCAGCATCAGCGGAAACAATGAAGAAAAAGTGAATCAGGTAAGTGCAATCATCGGCAATATTGAAGAAGGACAAGCCGGATTAGAAGAAATAAAAAATGTATTACAACATACTGCGGGTAAAAATATAGCAGTTGATTTTACCTTAGCCCGCGGACTCAATTATTACACGGGTATCATTTACGAAGCCAAAGCTCCTGCTGCTGTAAAAATGGGCAGTATTGGTGGTGGTGGAAGATATGATGACCTTACCGGCTTATTTAATGTACCTGGCATTCCGGGAGTGGGTATTAGTTTTGGAGTAGACCGTATTTATGACGTACTGGAAGAATTGCTATTATTCCCCGAAAATTTAGACCAAAGCACAAAAGCTATTTTCTTTACTATGGGAGTATCCGAAGGGCTATTTGCTTTTGGTATAATGCAGCAATTAAGAGCAAACGGTGTTGCGGCAATCCAGTATCATGAAGCAGCTAAAATAAGTAAACAATTCTCTTACGCTGAAAAATACAATATTCCTTATGCCATTATAATTGGCAGTAAAGAAATAGAAGAACAATATTGCCAGGTAAAAGATTTGGCTAAAGGCGAGCAACATGTGGTAGCATTTGATAAGCTGGCCGATTTTTTTAAAGAACGCTAATCAAACAGGTAGTACACTATTGTTCACAATAGCAAATGCCTGCTCCCCTTTGGATGGCTCAACCAGATAAGTACCTGTAAATATCCCAAATGCAGGCAGTACTGCATATTGTTGGGTAAAATAAAAACAAGGAAACCGAAGCGATTGCCTACCCAAACCTTTTATGCTTACGGCCGGATGTATATGTCCGCTGAAAAAATAATCGCCCTCTTTTATTTCATCCTTTGATATATCCTCAATATGGTGCACAAATAAAAAATTATTCCTGCGCCAGCACTTTTCCGTTACAATAATATTTGCTGTGGTATACCATGCTGATGGAATAATATCATGATTTCCCTTTACCAATAAAATTGGCACATGATTTAAATCGTTACGCCATTTTAAAAAGAATTCGTGCTCTTTGTTTTCAACACTATGAAATAAATCACCCACAATTACCACCAGCTCGGGTTTAAAAAATTGTATGGCAGCAAATAAGCGCTGCATGTCTTCTTTCATCACTGCAGGGGGAATGGCAATACCACTTTTTCTGAAATGTCCGCTCTTGCCCAGATGTAGATCACTAAGGATCAGGATTTTTTCCTGCTCCCAAAAAATCACCCGGTCATGACTTAAAACAAAATCGTTTTTATTTATAGTATAGCTTATTAATCCTGGCATTGTTTTGCTTTAACACAAGGTTCATGAAGAAATTTCACAAAGTACACAAAGTAGTGCCCTTTGTGCTCTCTTTGTGCACTTTGTGGTTTAAATAACTTTAGCTAATTGCTGCTGCATCCTTTTTACCCGGTCTTCCAATTGTTCGGAGGATACATTTTCCCGCATACTGTCTACTTTCAATGGAAAGCAGAAGGGTGTTAACTGCTGTGGCCATGTAATCACAATCTTACTTTTTTGAATTCTTTGCAGCATATCTCTTAGTCTTGCTTCTTCCATCTGCTGCTCAAACACTTCATTATATGCCTGTCTTAATAAAATATTATCAGGTTCATATTCGGCAAATACTTTAAATAGTAAAGAGGCGGAAGATTGCAAATGCCTTGCCTTTTGTTTTTCACCGGGCATTCCCTGAAAGATCAAACCTCCAATCACTGCAATGTCCCTGAATTTTCGTTTGGCCATCTCTGTTGAGTTCACGCTCTTTTGTATATCTGCAAACAAATTTTCTTCTGAAAACAATTCATACACATTGCTGTCATCCAAAGGTATGGGCTGATCGCTCAGCAATTCAAACCCATAGTCATTCATGGCAAATGAAAAAGTGATGGGCATTATCTTACTGATGCGCCAGGCCAGTATAGCAGCCATTGCTTCATGCACTAGCCTTCCTTCAAAAGGATACACAAATAAATGAAAGCCGTCTTTGGTTTCAATATGCTCTATCAGCAATTCGTTTTGTAGCGGCACATGCGACAGTTGATTTTGCAGATCAAATAATGGTTGCAATACTTTTAATTCGGGAACATTGTTTTGCTGCTGACTCTGGTCAAGACTTTGCCGTAATTTTTTTCCCAAATTAGAACTGAGCGACATGCGCCCGCCCATCCAGCTGGGTATAATGCTTTTTTTAGATGTGGATTTTTTCACCAGCACTGTCATGTCTTTAATCATCACCAGTTCCAGATTTCTTCCTGCAATAGTGAAAGAATCTCCGGGGTCTAACCTGGAGATAAACCATTCTTCAATCACTCCTATATATCCACCACTGAAAAACTTTACTTTCAGCATGGCATCACTTACAATAGTGCCAATATGCAAACGGTGGCGCATGGCCGTACGACGGCTTGTAATTTTATACAAGCCGTCTTCCAGAATATCTACTTTTTTATATTCATCATATTGATTCAATGCTTTTCCGCCGGCAGTAATATGCAAAAGAATTCCTTTGTACTCTGCTTCGGTAATAGCTGAAAAACAATAAGTGTTTTTTATTTCTTCATAAATCTGATCAGGATAAAACCCTTCCCCCACTGCCAGGGTACAGAGGTATTGTATCAATACGTCAAAACAAAGCAATAAAGGAACTTTACTTTCAATAAAATTTTCTTCCACCGCCTGTTTTAAAGCAGCTGCTTCCACCAGTTCCAAACTATGCGTAGGCAAAAAATAGATTTTACTCACTGCATCCGGACTATGTCCGCTTCTTCCGGCCCGCTGCAAAAAACGGGCTACCCCTTTTGGTGATCCCACTTGTATGATAGTTTCCACCGGGCGAAAATCAACACCCAAATCTAAACTGGCCGTACATACCACTGCTTTTAATTTTCCGGTATGCAAATTTTCTTCTACCCAAAAACGTAATTCCTGCTCAATACTGCCATGATGTAATGCAATGGCTCCGGCTAAATCGGGTGCTGCAGTTAATAATGCCTGATACCACATTTCCGTCATGCCCCGGGTATTAATAAAGATCAGTGTGGTTTTGCTGTTATTGATTATGGGTAAAATTTTATCTATCAGCTTTATCCCCAAATGTCCGGCCCAGGGATATTTTTCTATTTCATCGGGGAAGATGGAGAGAATTTCTGTTTTTTTATGGAGGTTGGCTGTTACAATTACCTCACCCCAACCCCTCTCCTGGAGGAGAGGGGCTTTAGGCACTCCGATATTTTGAATGCCTTTTATTGAATACAGCAATACCTCCTTTGCTTCTTCCAAATTTCCAATGGTTGCAGAAATACCCCATATTGCACATTGCTCATTCGCCTTTCGATATTTCACATTCACTATTCTTGAAATTGCCAGTTCTGTTTGTACTCCACGCTTACTGCCCATCAGTTCGTGCCATTCATCTACTGCAATAATTTTTACGGCTTCAAAAATATCAGGATAATTTTTCTGTGCCAGCAGCAAATGCAAACTCTCGGGTGTTATGATCAGCACTTCGGGCATTTGCTTTTTTTGTTGCTCCCTTACCTTGATTGCCGTATCACCATTACGGATACCCACTTTCCAGCTCATGCCTAATTCATCAATCACTTCTTCCATTGCCCGGGCTATATCTTTTGCCAGTGCCCGCAAAGGGGTAATCCATAATAATTGCAGTCCACTATTTTTTTTGGATTGATATTGAGTGGGATGGGCATTCATAAACTGAATAATGGCTCCTAAAAAAACAGCATACGTTTTACCGCATCCCGTAGGTGCATTCACCAATCCGCTTTGCCCGTTTACAATATGCTCCCAGGCTTCTTGCTGAAAAGCAAAGGGCTTCCTCCCGATTTGGGAAAGCCAGTTCAATATGATGTTATAGCCGGGGCTGTTTTGAAGTTGCATCGCAGTGCAAATTAACCATTGAAGCTGTCTATTCCTTACAGTTTATATTTACTTTTTTGCTTGTCCAAAAAAGTAACAAAAAAAGACCCCCGAAATCGATTACAGCCCGATTTCGGGTTAGTTCCCTGATCAACTTTTGTGCTACTGTTGCTTCAACATTTGTAATTCTATTCAGTTAATTAGAGATATTACCTAAGAACTAGCACAAAACTTCCATAAAGAACCTGCTGCCATCAACCCATAATTTGTTATTTTTGCCATCCTTTTTAAAAATGTGTTATTATGTTCAATTCTTTAAGTGAGAAGTTAGAAGGTGCGTTTAAAAACCTTAAAGGCCAGGCCAGAATCAGTGAGCTGAATATTGCTAATACTGTTAAAGACATCCGACGTGCATTGGTGGATGCCGATGTGAATTATAAAATTGCCAAGGAGTTTACCGATAAAGTAAAGGAAAAGGCATTGGGCGAAAAAGTATTGCTGCAGGTAAACCCCGGGCAGCAAATGATAAAGATTGTTCAGGACGAGTTAACAGAACTGATGGGCGGCTCTGAGAGTGAATTCAATATCAGCGGAAACCCATCCATCATTTTAATTGCAGGTTTACAAGGTAGTGGTAAAACCACGTTCAGTGGCAAACTGGCCAATTACCTTAAAACAAAAAAAGGCAAATCCCCTTTACTGGTGGCTTGTGATATTTACCGCCCAGCAGCGATTGACCAGCTGGAAGTATTGGGCGGGCAGATTGGTGTGGAAGTATATTCTGAAAGAGAAAATAAAGATGCGGTCTCTATTGCTTTGAATGCAATAAAAGAAGCAAAAAGCAAAAATAAGAATGTGATCATCATTGATACTGCCGGTCGTTTGGCAGTTGATGAAATAATGATGACCGAAGTGGCCAATGTAAAAAATGCCCTTAACCCGCAGGAGATTTTATTTGTAGTGGATAGTATGACCGGTCAGGATGCAGTGAATACGGCAAAAGCATTTAACGACCGCCTGGATTTTACCGGTGTGGTACTAACCAAATTAGATGGTGATACACGCGGTGGTGCTGCCTTATCTATCAAATACACCGTAAACAAACCCATTAAGTTTGCCAGCAGCGGCGAAAAGATGGAAACCCTTGATGTGTTTTACCCCGAGCGTATGGCACAACGTATTTTGGGTATGGGTGATATTGTGAGTTTGGTTGAAAAAGCACAGGAGCAATACGATGAAGCGGAAGCAAGAAAATTAGAAAAGAAGATCCGCAAAAACCAGTTCGACTTTGAAGATTTTAAAACCCAGATACAGCAGATCAAAAAAATGGGTAACCTTAAAGACCTGATGGGTATGATACCCGGTGTAGGCAAACAAATTAAGGATGTGGATATTAACGACGATTCTTTTAAGGGCATTGAAGCCATGATCAACAGCATGACGCTGGAAGAAAGGCGCAACCCTGACATCATAAATCCCGGCCGTAAAACCCGTATTGCCAAAGGAGCCGGAAAAGACCTGACAGAACTGAATGCCTTTTTAAAACAATTTGAACAAATGAAAGGTATGATGAAGATGATGAATAAAATGCCGATGGGAAGAATGCCGGGACTTAAGCGATAATCAACATTTTAGCCTAAAAATCGAATATTTTTCAAATATTTTGCTAATCCCATATTGGGGGGCTATATTTGCAGACCTTTTTTAAGGAAGAAACCCTATTTAATAACAACCAAAAATTTCTATTTTATGGCTGTAAAAATGAGACTGCAAAGACATGGTTCAAAAAAGAGACCATTCTACTTCATTGTTATCGCAGATGGCAGAAGCCCTCGTGATGGTAAATTCATTCAAAAACTTGGTACTTACAATCCACTGACAGTTCCTGCTACAATTCAGGTTGACCGTCAGAAAGCATTGGACTGGCTGCAAAAAGGTGCTCAACCCACCGATACTGTACGCCGTATCCTTTCTTTTAAAGGAGTGTTGTACCTGAAGCATTTACTACGTGGTGTAGGCCTTGGTTTATTCGATGAAGCAGTAGCTATGGAGAAATTTACGAAATGGAGTACTGAGCATGATGCCCAGATCTCTAAACGCCAGGGTGCTCATAAAAAAGCACGTATGGATAAACGTAACACACCTGTAGTGCGCAAAGTTGCTGAAGCACCAGCACCAGCAGCAGCAGAAGAAACCAAAACAGAAGAATAAATCACCTCTGTTCCGTTAATTCTTTTAAGTCCTGTTATTTATTTAGCAGGACTTTTTATTTTATTTCTGACACTCACCAATTTCATTATTCAGCTGTAATTGAACTGTAAATAAGAACTGTAATTGCTGCACCAATATTTAGACTATTTTTGTTTACAGAATTGGTTGATGTAAACATACGACCAACCAACAACAACAAACTACCAACTTCTTAATGGACGAATACTTTAAAATAGGCAAACTTGCCGCCAGCACCGGCCTAAAAGGCGAACTGGTATTACAGCATAACCTGGGTAAAAAAACCGGACTAAAAGGTTTGGAAGCCATTTTTTTGGAAGATAAAAAGGATAGTTTTATCCCCTATTTTATACAAGCTGCCAAAATTAGAAACCACGATGAAACCGTAATAAAACTGGAAGGGGTAGATATTGTGGAAACCGCCAGAAAGCTTACCCCAAAAGAAGTATGGATCACAGCTGCAGATTTTCAAAAGTTTGCGGCTAAATCATCCCCTATTGCCATGCTGGGTTTTATGATGGTGAATGAAGGTGAAGAGATTGGCATTATAGAAGAAGTGATTGAGCAACCTCACCAAATTTTATGCAGTATTACTTACAAAGGCAAAGAAGCTTTAATTCCCATACATGAAGAGAGCCTTGAAAAAGTAGATCAGAAAAATCGTATCGTTTATGTTAGATTGCCCGAGGGCTTACTGGATATTTACAGCTAAGGCAGGTGCAGTTCGGGTTTATTTTCTTTAATGGTTAAACTGTTTACTATTGCTTTAAACCCCGGACATTCCCTGGATACTTTCTGCCCCAGTTTTATACCAATAGCACGAATAGCAGCGGCCCTTTCCTTACGGCTATCGGTTTGAACAAAACCATCTTCTTTTAATAAGGCATCAATACTGGATGCCGAACAGGTTTTAAGGCAGCCGTCTAAAGCAGCATATAAATTATTGAGCGTAGTAAGGCTGTCTTTATTACTCATAATACAGGTACACATTGCGGCTGCCACACTATCTGTAACTGGTTGCAGTACTTTTTTAGCGGGAGTAAATTGTGCGGGAGAAAAATAACCTGTAAAAAGGAATACCAATATAAGAATACTATTTTTTGACATGCTATATTTATTATTAAAGAGGGTGAAATTAAACCATATTATGCAGCAAGCCGCTATCCTTAATTATTTTAACGTATTGAAAACAGCAACCTGGAATTAATTGTACTTTTAATAACAAAACAAATACTTGCAACAACAACGCATCATAGCACATTTTGATCTGGATTCATTCTTTGTTTCGGTAGAAGTACTGAATAATCCTTCATTAAAAGACAAACCCGTTATTGTAGGCGGCCGTGAGCGTGGCGTTGTGGCAGCAGCAAGTTATGCAGCTCGTAAATTTGGAATTCATTCCGGAATGCCATCTAAAAAAGCATTTCAACTTTGTCCACACCTGATTGTAGCCAATGGCAGCCGCGGCGAATACAGCAGGTACAGCCGGTGGGTAACACAGATCATTGCAGGCAAAGCACCTTTGTTTGAAAAAGCCTCTGTTGATGAATTTTATATCGACCTCTCCGGGATGGAAAAATTTTTCAACCCACTTCAATGGACTGTAGACCTTCGTCAGGAGATTATCAATGAAACCAAACTCCCTATTTCGTTTGGATTGGCCTCTAATAAAATGATAGCGAAGATTGCCACTGATGAAGCAAAACCCAATGGTTATCTTCAGGTTCCTTTTGGAAAAGAAAAAGAATTTTTAGCCCCGATGCAGGTAAATAAAATTCCTGGTGTAGGCGACCATACCTATGATGTACTGAAAGCAATGGGCATTACACTCATTAAGCATATCTGTGAAAGAAGCATCGAAGAACTGGAAGAAAGATTAGGGAAATGGGGTGCTGATCTCTGGTATAAAAGTCAGGGCATCCACGACAGGGAAGTAACCCAGTATCACGAAGCTAAATCAGTATCTACCGAAAATACTTTCGATGAAAATAAAACCGACATTAATTTTTTAATGAGTGAACTGGTGCGTATGGTTGAGCGCATAGCCTATGAATTAAGACAGGATGGAAAAGTGGCCGGCTGTGTGTCAGTTAAAATTCGTTACCCCGATTTTGAAACCACCTCCAGGCAAACCACCATTGATTATACCTGTGCCGATGATGAGATTATACCTGTAGCAAAAGAATTATTTAAACGGCTATGGAAAAAAGGCAGCCCTATCAGATTGATAGGAGTAAGATTAAGCGAACTCACCAATGATGCTGTGCAAACCAATTTGTTTAATGATGCAGAAAGAAAAAATGACCTGTATAAGGC
>JBAXET010000015.1:0-35605 GCA_037140275.1 Ferruginibacter sp.
TTAATAACGGGCATTACTGCAACAAACCCCTAAACTGAGTTGTAGTATACCTTACAAGCCTAAACTAATGAATACAAACTTACCTTTTCTGCCATTGGCATATCGCAACATTAAACACCTTACATTATTTATTGCGAGCCTTCTTTTTTCTGCAATTTCATTTGCCCAATCACCATCAGCAAAAACTGTTGCCGATACCAGCGATAATAAAACCATGCAGCAGGTAATCATCAGCGGATACAGTCAAAATAAAAAATTAATGGAAGTGCCTGCCGCCATTTCCTATCTGGGCCAGCAGCAACTGAATCGTTTCAATAATAATTCTATACTGGCATCAGTAAATACCACACCTGGTGTTAGAATGGAAGAACGTTCACCGGGCAGTTACCGATTTAATATCAGGGGCAGCTCACTCCGTTCGCCATTTGGGGTTAGAGATGTAAAAATTTATTTTAATGAAATACCACTTACCGATCCGGGTGGTGGTACATATCTGAATCAATTGGGTTTTTATAATTTTCAATCTGTTGAAATTATAAAAGGCCCTGCAGGAAGTATGTATGGTGCGGGCACAGGTGGTGCGGTACTCATCCGCAGTATGCCTTTAAGCTGGAAGCCTGGTGCCGAACTCAGTTATACCACCGGCAGCTTTGCCAATAATAATATTAACCTTAATGTACGTTTGGGTCAGGCCGGTAATCAAAATGCCATTAGCTACAGTCATCAAACCAGTAACGGATACCGGGTGCAAACCAATATGCGCAGAGATGTGGCCAGCTGGGAATCGCTGATCAAAGTCAATGCCCGCCAAAGCTTTCATGCGTATATGTTATATGCCGATTTGTTTTACCAAACTCCGGGGGCATTAAACATTACAGAATACAATGCCAATCCCAAACAGGCAAGGCCACGTGCCGGCACTTCGCCGAGTGCAGTTGAAAATAAAGCAGCCATCTATCAGAAAAATTTTACGGTGGGTTTAAGTAATGAATATCAGTTCAGCAGCAACTGGCAAAATACCACTTCTGTATACGGAGCCTATACCGATTTTACCAATCCGGGTATACGGGTATATGAAAAAAGAAAGGAACCGCATTTTGGTGGTCGAACTGTTTTTCAATTTAAAAAAGAAATAGCCGGAAATAAATATCAGCTGAACGCCGGACTGGAAGCGCAGAAAGGATTTTTTAATACCAAGGATTACAGCAATAAACTGGGTGCAGTAGACACACTGCAATCTGATGATGATATCAATACCTGGCTATACACCGTATTTATTCAATCGGATATCAGTTTAAAAAGCGGTTGGACAATTACTGCAGGTGCAAGTCTGAATAAATCTTCTGTAACCTTTACCCGTTTAAATAAAAGACCGGTCATTGATCAGGAGTTTACTTATAAAACTAAAATTGCACCACGTATTGCATTGCTGAAAAAACTGACTTCAAATATTTCAGCATATGCCAGTGCAGCCCGCGGGTTTTCTAATCCCACCACAGCAGAACTGCTGCGCTCAAACGGCACACTGGGTACCAGCTTACAGCCGGGCGATGGGGTAGATTATGAATTGGGCATAAGAGGTACTGCATGTAATAATAAATTGCAGTTTGATATCAATAGCTTTTCCTTTCAGTTAAAAAATACCATTGTACAGCGTATTGATTCAGCAGGTATCTTTTACTTTACCAATGCCGGTGCAACTAAACAGCACGGTATTGAAGCCAATCTTGTTTACGAAATCATTAATCAGCCGGCTTCTTTCTTCAGTAATTGTAAAACCTGGATCAGTTATACCAATCATGATTTTCATTATAAAGATTTTAAACAGGTAAATAACGATTTCTCCAATAAGCAATTACCGGGCGTAGCACCACAAACTATTGTGGCCGGACTGGATTTTTCATCCATCAAAGGATGGTACAGCAATATCACGTATACTTATAGTGATGCCATTGCATTAAACGATGCCAATACCGACAGGGCGGGTTCGTATAATTTATTAGCGCTAAGGATTGGTTGCAGAAAAATAAATATCGCAAAATTTAAAGCAGAAATATTTGCAGGAGCAGATAATATTTTTGATACTAAGTACAGTCTGGGTAACGATATCAATGCCGCAGCAGGCCGCTATTATAATACTGCACCTGGCATTAATTATTTTGCCGGCATCGCCATAAAATATTAAGCGCTGTAAAATAACAGCCTAATATGATTGTACGCATATGGCGAAAAAGCATTTCAATTATCTTTGTGTTGTGTTAAAGAGTTTAATAGCCATACCATTAATAATTGCATTTGCAGCGCAAACCTTCAGTGCTGCATTTATACAATTGGGTTATGCGGTTAATCCTGCGGCTTTTGCCAAATATTGTGTTAATAAGGCTAAACCAAAATTACATTGTAATGGTAAGTGCCAGCTGATGAAGAAGATCAAAGAAGAAGAAAAGAAAGAGCAGGAAAATCTGGAACTAAAAACCATCAAATCACAAAGTATTTCTTCCAAATCATTTTATCCTTCACTTTGCTCTCCTGAAGGAGTTGTAATTACAAATATCACCACGGTTCCGCATTGTATTGGCTTTGCTACTGACAATGCTTCGGATTTTTTCCATCCGCCGCAGTCATAATCTTCTGCCTTAATTTCAACTTCATCCACCGGAATCACCGGTGCAGTAATTCTTTATTCAACTATAACAATCATGAAAAAAATAATTACAGCGATTGCTGTTACATTAATATGCATTCAATCAGCTTCAGCTTGCGAAATCTGCGGCTGCGGTACAGGAAATTACTATTTAGGTCTAGTACCCGGTTTTCACCATCATTTTTTTGGGTTACGTTACCAGTTCAGAAATTTTAAAACTGTAATGTCTGACGATCCTTCTCAATTCAGTAAAGATTATTATCAATCTGTTGAATTATGGGGAGGCATTAATCTCAGTAAAAAAATACAACTCATCGGAATTGTTCCTGTAAATTATATTCATCAGGTTTCTGATGATGGTATTGTAAACAAAAGTGGTTTAGGCGATATAGCCATACTGATGAATTATAAGCTATTTGATAAAACTGCTACTAAAGGAAAAAGCTCCATTAACCAGCAGTTATGGATTGGTGCAGGCCTTAAATTGCCTACCGGAAAATTCAATATAGATGTGGCAGATCCAATGATAGTTACATTGGCGAATACACAAACCGGCACTGCCAGCACCGATTTTATGTTGAATGCAATGTATAATGTAACCATAAAAAAATTCGGCATCAACACCAACCTGAGCTATAAAATAAATTCTGCTAATAAGGACAAATACAGTTTTGGAAATAAATTATCTACCGGTTTGCTCGCATCATATACACTCCCCAAAAAGGGCGTAAATGTTATTCCAAATGCTGGTGTTTCCTATGAACATACTGCAGGCAATAACCTGCAGTCGCAGAAAGTGGCACTTACAGGTGGTTACTTATCACTGGCAACGGCAGGAGTAGAACTTGGTTTTAAGAAATTTACAATAGGGGCTAATGTTCAGTTGCCTTTAGCGCAAAACTACGCTGATGGTCAAACAGAGGCAAAGACTAAAGGAATGGCTCATTTTACTTTTTCATTTTAAGCGCAATGCGTATATTGTAAACTTAAATCATAAAAATGAAAATTCAATTCATAGCAATATGTACGGCATGTATTTTTTTAACACAGTGCACTGCAAAAAAAAATACTAAGGAAGAAATTAAACCAGATGTTCCTCAGCCTGCAATGCAGGCGCCCCCGGCTAAAGATAAATTCAAGGGCATTCAGTTTGCCAATACAACAGATTATAGTTGCGGTATGCCGGTAACAGCAGGTGTGGAAGATACCGCACAATACAAAGGAAAAGTATATGGCTTTTGCTCAACAGAATGCAAAACAGATTTTCTGCAACATGCAGAAACCTACCTTACAAAAAAATAAGTACAATACATTCATAAAAAAGCCATCTTTTAAAAGATGGCTTTTTTGTTTGCACATATGTGGATGAATTGTGGATGCAGGTTAAACTGAATCACTATACATTTGCCATGCATTTGGTTACCGGTATCAACCCGGTATTAAAAGGGAATCCCGTTAAAATCGGGAGCTATCCCCGTAGCTGTAAAGGCCTCATTATTTTTTTACAAAGACTAATGAGTTTAATTCTTCAAACCACTGTTCGTTATTTGCGGATGGGAAGGTAAAGCCTAAGCCAGAAGACCTGCCAGATTCAATTAACAATCATTAAAGCTTTCGGGTGAAAGGCTGAAGATTAAAGAACATGGTGTTCTTTTATTTTCTTCCCGTGTAGGTTTAAAAACCAGCACTAATTTTCCACGAGAGCAGTCACAACAAAAATTTTTCATTTAATGAAAACAAAAATTTTTATTGCGGCTGCTGTATTCATCAGCAGTATAACGCAGGCACAGGAAAAAGACAGTACCAAACTTTTAAACGAACTGGTGGTAACAGCCACCAAAACAGCGATCCCCCAATCGCAGACAGGAAAAGTAATTTCAGTAATTACTAAGGAGCAAATTGAAAAGAGCAATGGTAAAACTATTGCTCAGCTATTAAATGAACAGGCAGGCATTACTATCAATGGTGCATTTAATGCACCGGGTACCGTGCAGACTATTTATTTAAGAGGGGCTGCATCTGGCCGCACACTAATCTTACTGGATGGCATTCCGGTAAGTGATCCTTCCATGATCAATAATGAATTTGATTTGAACTTGTTTTCCATTACTGATGTGGAAAGAATTGAAGTATGCAAAGGCGCACAATCAACCTTATACGGCAGTGATGCCGTAGCAGGTGTGGTAAACATCATCACTGTAAAAAAAGATGTGAACAAGGCATTTAATATTAAAGCAACCACAGGATTTGGGAATAAAAATACCACCCGAAATAATGTACAGATATATGGCAAGCAGGGAAAGATTACATACACTACCCGTTTTGCAAAATTAAAGACCGATGGTTTTTCTGCGGCTTATGACAGTACCGGTACAAAAGGTTTTGACAACGATGGCTACGATGGCAATGTGATCAGTGCAGCAGTACAGTATCAGCTGGTGCCTTCTTTACTGATTAAATCATTTGTGATGCACAGTCAGTATACAGCAGCTATTGATGCCGGCATATTTGCCGACGAAAAAGATTATACCATAAAAAACAATGGCCTCAGTTCGGGTATTGGGGCAAATTTTAAAAAAGGCATTGTAAATATTACTGCGAATTACCAATATGGCGAGTTGCAAAGAAGGTATCGTAATGATAGTTTATTTGTACGCCCCTTTGGAACCAAATTTGAAAATAACCGTTACGGTGGCCGAACACAGTATGCCGAGTTATTTGGAAATATTAGTGCTGCCAAATGGCTTACTGTAATTGCAGGAACCGATTATCGCTGGGGGAATATGAACCAGCAATATTTTTCACTCAGCAGCTTTGGTCCTTATAGCAGCAGTTTTGCAGATAGTGCGCTGCATCAAACTTCTTTTTACAGTTCTTTATTATTTACTGCATTGCATAAAAAATTGCATATAGAAATTGGCGGCAGAACCAACACACATTCCCGTTACGGCAATAATGGTACTTATACTTTTAATCCATCCTATACCATTAATAAAAACTGGCGGCTGTTTGGAAGTATCGCATCAGGATTTAAAGCGCCTTCTATTTTTCAATTACTCGATAAATTCAGCGGTAACGGGAATTTACAACCCGAAAAATCCGTTAATTACGAAATGGGAATACAGCAAACCAATGCAGGCATCAGCAGCAGGCTGGTATACTTTCACCGCGATATAAAAAATGGTATTGATTATGACAATATCAATTTCATGTATTTTAATTATGTAAAACAAGTGGTGGACGGTGCCGAATTGGAATTGAGTATTTCTCCGGTTAAAAATCTGAGCCTAACTGCAAATTACACTTTGATAAAAGGTACCGAGCAAACACAGAGCAGAAAAAATGTGCATGATACCACTTATAATTATTTACTACGCCGTCCTAAAAACAATATTAACCTGAGTATTGGATATCAGTTTAATAAAACATTATATGCTGGTATCACAGGTAAATCGGTAAGCGCCCGTTATGATGTGGGGGGGTACCGCAAAGAAGATGTATCACTCGACAGCTATTTTATATTCAGTGCCTATGCCGAATATAAACACAGCGATCATATAAAATTCTTTGCAAACGGGCAAAACCTCACCAATAAAAAGTTTTTCGATCTTAGAGGTTATACGTCCATGCCTTTTTTAATAAACGGAGGGGTAACATTTAATTGGTAAATCATAACAGCGTTGCTGTATTATTTACAGCACCGCTGTTACATAAAATTATTTCCATGTGTAAGCATGAAGAAAAAAACTGTCCCCGCTGTAACAGCAGCTTCGAATGTAAATTGGGCGATATTCCCAACTGCCAGTGTTATACAGTAAAATTATCCGATAAAGAAAGAGATTTTATTGCTGCAAAATTCACCGACTGTTTGTGTGCGGGTTGTATGGAAGCAATGAAAATTGATTATCATCAAATACAGCAGGAATTACAACTCAACATATTTTTTAAAGGACGCTAAATAGCAGTCCCTGATAATTTTTTACTTTCATAGCTGTAATGAAAATGTATATTTGCAAAAATGATTATATACTATGAACCTGTCTGAAATCGCAACAAAAGAAATCATCTCAGTAACCATAACCTTGTTTGCAGTGATAGATATGCTGGGTTCGATACCGGTACTGGCCTCATTGCGGCAAAAAATGGGAGGTCATATTAAATCTACTCAGGCCACTTTAGCATCGGGCGGATTGATGATATTGTTTCTTTTTGCAGGAAGAGGTTTTTTAAATTTATTAGGGTTGGATGTAAAATCATTTGCAGTAGCCGGTAGTATTGTAATTTTTATTATTGGTTTGGAAATGATATTGGGTATAGAATTTTTTAAACCCGATAAAGATACCAAGAGCGGCAGTGTAGTGCCTATTGCTTTCCCCCTGATTGCAGGCAGTGGAACCCTTACTACCATCATGAGTTTAAAAGCCAATTTTGAAGATATCAATATCCTCATTGGTATTTTAATCAACTGTGTGGTGATATATATTGTATTAAAATCATTAAAGGTTATTGAAAAAGCATTGGGTCCCAATGGTATGATGATCATAAGAAAATTTTTTGGTGTAATATTGCTCGCTATTGCGGTAAAAATATTCGGCAGTAATATTGTTAAGTTTGGGCATTAGGAAAGTAAAATGGTTAATTAGTAAATCGGTTAATCAGTGTACTGCTTTTAATGGAATAGTTTTAGATTGTTGAACTACCCTACTAATTAACCAATTAACCAATTAACCAAATAACCAATTAACTAATTAACGGATATACCAACTGGCCTCGTAGTACAATGGATAGTATAAGAGTTTCCGAAGCTCCAGATCCAGGTTCGATTCCTGGCGAGGCCACAAAGCCAATCTTTCATAGATTGGCTTTTTTATTTGCACTTTGCTTATTGAATGCTGTTTTTTCATTTGCACGCTGCTGGTTCTATTCTTCTTTTTGCTTCCCGATAAAGCGGGACAAGTTCTCCAAATAGGTAACCGAGAGAGGAGGTTACGAAAAAAAAGAGCCCGGCAAACGATTACACCCCATTTTCCGGAAGCAGCTATGTTCAACTTTTGTGCTACTTTGACTTCAGCATTGGATCGCTACTCTTAGCATTGAACAGCTCAATTGATATCAGGCAGTTTGCATTTTGAGCTATCCTGCTCAAGATTATAATACTGTTGAAAGACGGTAACAAATAATTGTTTGGGTATTCCCTGAATTAAATTCTACCAACCGGCAATTGGCAGCCAGCTCGATGCTGTAATGCATTTGAAACAAGTAACAATCTGTTTACTAAACAATAAACTGTTGGGTGGTCACGTGGCGCTGGCCGGATAAACGGGCGGAGCCATTCGATTATCCTTGATTTTTTTGCTTCTTTTTTTATCAAGAAAAAAAGAAGCAAACAGCTTGCTATTGCAAATAAGAAATCAGTTCTTTTATAGTTGCACTCTGCTGGTGGTATTTTTCTTTTTTATCAAGAAAAAAGAAAAATATAAATAGATTAGATTTTACTTTCCTTTTATCAGAAACAATAAAAAATAGAGCTTGTTACGCATCCACACTAAAAAGCCTCAGGCTATAAAAAAAGGCGATCAGGAGATCGCCTTTAAAAAACAAAAAAAAACAGTCATTATACAGCAATAAACTTTTCTGCCATTGGAAACAGAATATTGTTTTCAAGATGTACATGTTTGTGCAAATCTTCTTCAAAAGCTTTTAATTCATCAAGGCAAACCCTGAATGTGGTACAGGCACCTTCAGGTGCGGTATAGTTATTGGTTAACCTGCGTATCTCGTATAATAATTCACCTGCATGTTCATGTTCGGTTTCCATTACATTAATGGGGCCGCTAATATAACTGCTGGCAGTTGGAGCAATATTATCATCTGCAGCAAACTTCTCCACTTCTTTTATCCTGGGGAACAATATCATTTCTTCTTTCTGCATGTGTTGTGTCATTTCTTCACTTATAGAAGCAAACAGTTGCAGCACCACCTGCATATTCGGATAGCTTTCGCCATGTTTATTGGCAACTTTTTCCAAATGACCATAAATAGTGGGCATTGATTGCTTTACATAAAAATGGTGATGGATAAGTATATAGCCAATCAGCTGCTCTGCGGTCATCAGTTCAAAAGGCATTTGCAGTTTTTCTTCAGGTGCAGTAAATAACTGCAGTTCGGTTAAAATATCTTGAAGCGGAAGATTTTTTTCTTTACAGGCTTCTGCCAGTGTTCTTTTGCCTTTGCAGCAAAAATCAAGATTATATTTTTCCAGTACAGTTACAGATTGATGATTTTCGGTTACCAACGAGGCCAATGTTTGTTCAGAAATATTTGTCATAGTAAATTGTTTTAGCAAAGGTCCGATGCAATCAGCAATCGGTTTATGATTGAACGCAGGTTACTTATTTTATTTGCTGACTGATATTCAGCACTGTTATTCCGGTAAGCATAATCAAAGCTGCAAGCAGTAAGGATTCATTGATGATAGGGATATTAATATATTCTAAAGCTGCAACACCCTGCGTCATTAAAAATATTTCATTGATAATAATACCTGCTGCAAAAATGCCAGCACCAGTTATTGCCTTTTTGTTTATAATAAGTAAGTTTTCTGCAAACATATATCCTAATAGAAATAGCGTTATAACACCTAACAATACCAGATGCAGGTATCCGATAACAATTGGTCTGAAACCAAAAGCGAGTGTACTTAAAGATGGAATAGTTGAGCCCAGCTGCAATAACAGTTTAATGGTAAGTGCTGATGCCGACAAAATCAATAACCATTTGGCTGTTACAGGAAGTGATTGTTGTAAGGATGACCATGCATTCTTAATTAAGCCAATCATATATAACCAGCTTATAACCTGTGCCAGTGCTGCAATAATTACAAGTACATACACCCACATTGGAATGTCCATCCATAAAGCAGATAAAAAATAAGCGGGTATAATTGCTCCGGCAAATAACCAAAAAATTCGTTGTAGTATTTTTACGGGAGCTGTAAAAAATAATTTCGCAGTTACTAAACCCATTCCCGCAAAAAAGAACCAGCCATTATACTGAAAGTGCAGATAAAAATATTGGGCACCCAGATACCAGTTCTGATGGATAATCTTTTTAACCATCATTATTGCTAACGCAAATGCTCCCAATGAAGAAAGAGTATTACAGATCAATGCTGTTTTAAACCATAAATGCGCAGTATGTTTTACAGTCAGGCTGTTCAGATCTCGCCAGTACACCCATGCAAATGTATAACCAATAAAAATTGAGCCAGTAGAAAAAATAATGGAGAACAAACCATAACCCTGTATAGGGAAAGCAATGAGCATGCCATAAGCTGCTATCAGATTGCCCACTAATAACCAGCGGTATTTTTTATATACTGCAGGGCCTTTTTGTGCGGATAAATAAGCTACCATGAGTATCATAATGGCCTGACTGATCCAGCCTGCAAATGCAAAATGCGAATGGCCGTGCAGTAAATGTTTTTGATCTATAAAAGGAAGCGAGTAGGCAATTTTATACCTTAAAATCACGCCGATAGCAGCAATCAGGAATAGATTAAATAAAACAATTTTTAACCAGCGGTGTAAGGGAGAAAACATAAATACTTTTACAGCAAAGTAACTGCGCCTGTTAATAAAGCATTATGATTTGAGTCATACTAACAATATACTTTGCCTTTTTCAATATGCAAATCGCCTTTTTCGTGCATGTTTCTAATAGTACGGATTACGGTTTCAACTCTTAACCCCGTCATATCAGCAATTTGCTGACGTGTAAGTTTAACCAAATTGCATTTGGGGCAGATATTTTTTTTAGTCTGCTTAAAGTAATTAAGTAAAGTGGAAATACTGTGCACAGGATCGTGATTGGCCATTTCTTTTAAGATCAGAAATTTAAAACGTAATCTTTGAGATAATAATTTGCTGAAGTCAAAATGTATTTCAGGGTTTTCTTTTATCAGTTGTAAAAATGTAGAACGGTGCAGGCGGATGATCACCGAATCCTTATCTGCAATTGCTGTGGCGGCATAAGGCTCATCATCAAACATGGGTAGTTCACCAAAGCAGTCGCCTGATTCAATCATCACTTGTAAAAACTCCTTACCCTCTTCATTGATGTTCATCCATCTTACATTACCGCTTACCAGCTGGCAATAAAACTGTGCCTGAGTACCTTCTCGGAAGATGACTTCTCCGGCAGCAACTTTTTTATAAACAGCACCCCAGGCTAACAGTGTATCAATGTCAATCATCATAAAAAAATATTAAAGAGTTGTGGCAACCGAAACTATAGTTATCAGCCTTTGCCTTTTATGACATCCCTTATATACTGGTATGAGTTTAATCATACCATAACAACACATATAAATAACAACTACCTGTAAATAAAGGTATTGAAGGTAATATAGCAGCAAACTCTTTTTATCTGGTTTTGCCAAGCCCGGGTTTTTCGAACTCTTTATTCAATATGATTACACGCATAAATAAAGATTCGTGGCTGCAGTAATCTTGTATTATCAATTTAAAATCAAAAAAAAAGTTATGAAAAAATTGGCAATCATTTTATGTATCGGGGTTTTTATAGCCGCCTGCGGAGGTTCAGGTAACAACGGTGGGAAGGATCCATATGAGCCTTCCAAAAACACAGAGAGTGGCAATCCTTCCTACGATCCTAAAAGAGGAGAAGGAAAATTTACTAAGGTAGATGTAAGTCCAACGCTTGACGCTACAATGGTTGATTCAGGCTCTAAAGTATATGGTGTTAAATGCAGCAGCTGTCATAAACTAACTGAGGAAAAATTAGTGGGTCCTGGCTGGGCAGGGGTAACAAAAAAACTGACTGCAGAATGGATCATGAATTTTGCCACCAATCCTGATGTAATGATTGATAAAGATCCCGAAGCTCAGGCACAGCTGGCTATCTGTCTGGTACGAATGCCTAACCAGAATTTATCTGATCAGGAAGCAAGGCATATCTATGAATTCATGCGTAAAAATGATGGCGTAAAATAATTATCTAAACAACTAACAATATGAAAAAGACAACTTTTAATGTATTAGTAATTGCTGTTGTAGCAATTTTGCTCAGTTTACAATCCTGTAAGCCAAAAAATGCAGGTAATGCAGTAAGTTCCGACGCTGCAGTAAAAGCCTATGTGGCGCCTGGTAAATACGACCTGTTTTACAATTTTGTTTCGGGTGGTTTCAGCGGACAATTAGCTACCTATGGTTTACCATCCGGCCGTTTACTAAGGGTAATACCGGTTTTTTCTGTTGATCCTGAAAAAGGATGGGGTTATAGCGAAGAAACCAAACCTATGTTAAATACTTCACATGGGTTTGTGCCTTGGGATGATTTGCATCATACCGAACTGTCGCAAACCAATGGCGAAATTGATGGCCGCTGGGTTTTTGGTAATGCCAACAATACACCCCGTGTAGCAAGGATCGACCTTACTACTTTCCGCACTCAGGAAATTATTGAATTGCCAAACAGTGCCGGTAACCACTCTTCTCCTTTTATTACAGAGAATACCGAATATGTTGTTGCGGGTACAAGATTTAGTGTACCACCAGATGATAAAAATGGGGATGTGCCTATCAACTCTTACAAACAAAATTTTAAAGGCACTATCAGCTTTATCAGTGTGGGTAAAGAAGATGGTAAAATGGATATAGCATTTCAGATTCAATGCCCTGGCGTAAATTTCGATTTAAGTCATGCCGGTAAAGGAAAATCTCACGGATGGTTTTTCTTCAGCTGTTATAATACTGAACAGGCCAATACTTTATTGGAAGTAAATGCTTCACAAAAAGATAAAGATTTTATTATGGCGGTTAACTGGAAAAAAGCAGAAGAATATTTAAAAGCAGGCAAAGGAAGAAAACAGGCTGTAAGATATGCGCACAATGTATACAGTGATAAAACACATTCTGCCACTTCTGAAATAAAAACAGAAGTAACTGTACTGGATTCAAAAGAGCTGAAAGATATTTGTTATTTTATGCCTTGCCCTAAATCACCACATGGTTGTGATGTTGATCCAACAGGTGAATATATTGTAGGCAGTGGAAAATTAGCCGCTTTAATTCCAGTATTCAGTTTCGATAAAATGACCAAAGCTATTGCAGCAAAAGATTTTATCGGCGACTATGATGGTATTCCTATTATCAAATACGAAAGCGCATTATATGGCGAAGTACAAAAACCTGGCTTAGGCCCTTTACATACTGAGTTTGATGGTAAAGGAAACGCTTACACTACTTTCTTTGTATCAAGCGAAGTGGTAAAATGGAATATAAAAGATTTGAAAGTGATGGACAGAGTGCCTACTTATTATTCTGTTGGTCACTTATGTATTCCCGGGGGCGACAGTAAAAAACCCAATGCAAAATATTTAATTGCATACAACAAAATTACTAAAGACCGCTACCTGCCTACAGGTCCGGAGCTGGCACAGAGTGCGCAGTTATATGATATTAGCGGTGATAAAATGCAATTGATTCTTGATTTTCCTACTATTGGTGAACCGCATTATGCACAAGCTGTTTCAGCAGATCTGATAAAAGGAAAATCTCTTAAGTTCTTTAAAATAGAGGAAAACGCAAATCCATTTGTATCAAAAGGAGAAGGCGAAACTAAAGTGGTAAGAACTGGCAATAAAGTAGATGTATACATGACCTGTATCCGTTCACATTTTTCTCCTGATAATATTGAAGGTATAAAAATGGGAGATGAAGTATACTTCCATATTACCAACCTGGAACAGGATTGGGATGTGCCGCATGGCTTTGCCATTAAAGGAGCAAACACTGCAGAATTGCTGATTATGCCCGGTGAAACACAAACTTTAAAATGGACAGCAGAAAAAGTGGGTATGTTCCCTTTCTATTGTACTGACTTTTGCAGTGCATTGCACCAGGAAATGCAGGGTTACTTAAGGGTATCACCCGCAGGCAGTAATGTACCATTGCTTTTCAGTACTGGTAAAAATTACCCTGTAGCAGATAGTGAAACAAAAAAATAATTGACGATTGAAATTTAAGGAACAGGTGTAATAACCTGTTCCTTTTACAACAGCAGTAATACATACAAAAGATGCAAAAGAAAACACTGCAAAAATGGGTACGGTTGGTATTAGTTCTTTGTGCGGCAGGCCTGGTGTTGGTTTTATTTGTGCCTATGTGGCGTATAGACCTTGCAGCACCACAATATCCTGAGGGACTGATGTTGCTCATCTATCCAAATAATATTGGCGGCAATGTAGATATCATCAACGGACTGAATCATTATATTGGCATGAAGACATTGCATACTGCAGACTTTATGGAGTTTACTGTACTGCCTTATATCATTGCAGTTTTTGCAGCCCTGTTTGTAATAACAGCAATTGCCGGCAAAAGAAAATTACTTAATAGCTTATTTATACTCTTTGTAGGTTTTGGAATACTGGCTATGTATGATTTCTGGAGATGGGAATTTAACTACGGACATAATTTAAATCCCGATGCAGCAATCATTGTTCCGGGTATGGCCTATCAGCCACCATTAATTGGTTATAAGCAACTACTCAATTTTGGGGCATATTCTATGCCTGATATTGGCGGATGGATATTTATAGGAGTTGGGGTTTTATTGTTTTTATGTGTGATTGCAACATGGAGAAATTCAAAAAAAATACGATGACTCTAAACAGGGTTTATTTACTGCTGTTCCTTTTGGCGGCAATCAATTTATTGTCCTGCAATACTGCTCCCGAACCGATTAAAGTGGGAACAGATAATTGTTATTTCTGCAAGATGACCATCAGCGATGATCGTTTTGGTGCAGAGATTGTAACCACAAAAGGCAAAGTATATAAGTTTGATGATACACATTGTATCCTTTCTTATTTAAAATCTAAATATTTACCTGAAGCCAATATAAAAACTATTTACCTAACTAATTTCAGCGGACAACATCAATTGCTGAATACACAAAAAATATTTCTTTTAAAAAGTGAATTGCTGCATAGTCCCATGAATGGGAATATTGCCGCATTTGAAAATGCTGACAGCCTTAAGCTGATGCAACAAAAATTTCCTGGTGAAATTGTTAACTGGGAAGTTTTACTGAAACAGTGAAAAAAATAATCTACATATTGCTTTTTTTAATTGCTGCCATTTCGGTACAGGCTAAAATAATTCATGTTGGTAAGCAACAAGCCATTAATTCTGTGCAACAGGCCATAACACTGGCACAAAAAGGAGATACGGTTATGGTGGATGCAGGTATTTATCACGAAAAAAACCTGATCATCAACAAATCAATTTGCCTTATAGGAAAAGATCATCCTGTATTTGACGGAGACCATAAATACGAAGTAATTTCTGTAAAAGCACCCGGTGTTACCGTGGATGGTTTTAAAGTGATTCATTCCGGTGTATCTAGTATTGAAGATTTTGCAGGTATTAAAATCTGTAATGTAAGAGATGTGATTATACGAAATAATATTTTAGATGATACTTTTTTCGGCATCTATTCGCAATACGGTACTAACTGTACTATCGAAAATAACCAGCTTACCGCATACAGTGAGCAGGAGCAGCAAAGTGGCAATGGTATTCATTGCTGGAAGAGCGACAGTATGCGAATCATTGGCAACACAGTAAGCGGTCACCGCGATGGCATTTATTTTGAGTTTGTAACCAACTCGGTTATCTGGCGTAACCGGTCATTTAAAAATTTACGTTACGGGTTGCATTTTATGTTTTCTAATAATGATGCGTATATCAGCAATGTTTTTAAAAATAATGGGGCAGGCGTGGCTGTGATGTTCAGTAATAATGTGAAAATGTTTCATAATTATTTTGAAGAGAACTGGGGCGATGCTTCTTATGGACTTTTATTAAAGGAGATTTCTGATGGGTATATTGAAAATAACAGTTTTGTAAAAAATACCACTGGCATACATATGGAAGGCGTTAGCCGCATTAGGATGGAAAAAAATATTTTCAAAAGCAATGGCTGGGCAATGAAAATACAGGCCAGCTGTATGGATATTAGTTTAAGCAATTCCAATTTTATCAATAATACTTTTGATGTAGGTACCAATGGCAGTCTGGTACTAAATACATTTGACCATAATTACTGGGATAAATATGATGGCTACGATATTAATAAAGATAAGATTGGCGATATTCCATACCGTCCGGTAAGTATGTATTCCATGATTGTGGAACAAAATCCTTCAGCCATGATGCTGTTCAGAAGTTTTATGACCACATTGCTGGATAAGACAGAAAAGATATTACCTACACTCACACCCGAAAATTTAAAAGATAATCATCCATTAATGAAATCATTACCTCTATGATTATAGCAAGCAATGTATCTAAACAATTCGGAAAGCTAAAGGCGCTGGATAATGTGTCTGTTACCTGTAACAAAGGCGAATGTATTGCATTGATTGGCCCTAATGGCAGTGGGAAAACCACTTTAATAAAAACTATTTTAGGAATGGTGGTTTGCGATAATGGCTTTATTACTTTTAATGAAAAAAATATTTTGCACGACTGGCAGTACCGGGCCAATATCGGTTATATGCCACAGATAGGTCGTTATCCCGAGAATATGTCAATCGGACAAATACTGGATATGATGAAAGATATCCGCGGCAATAAAAATCAAATACTGGATGAAGATCTGGTGCAGCAATTTAAATTAAACGACCTGCTGCATAAACGCATGCGCACTTTATCGGGCGGTACACGGCAAAAAGTAAGTGCAGCACTTGCATTCCTGTTTAATCCAGATGTACTGATACTCGACGAACCTACTGCTGGATTAGATCCAGTGTCTGCAGAAATACTAAAAGAAAAAATCATTACAGAAAAAACAAAAGGTAAATTGATATTGGTTACCTCTCATATTTTAAGTGAGCTGGATGAACTGGTAACCCAGGTAATTTATATGCAGGATGGCAGGCTGCAATTTCATAAAAATATTGCCACATTGCGTGCCGAAACCGGTCAGGAAAAATTATCAAAAGCCATAGCTTCTGTAATGCTAAAAATGAGCCTATGAAAAAAATCATCAAATATGTAATGATAGATATCCTACGAAATAAGATCATGCTGGCATATACTGTATTCCTGCTGCTGATATCATTAAGTATTTTTAATCTGGAAGATAATTCTGCCAAAGGATTACTGAGTTTACTCAATATCATTCTGATTGTTGTACCACTGGTAAGCATTTTGTTTTCTGCCATCTATGTATACAATAGTGCTGAGTTTTTAGAACTGCTGGCCAGTCAGCCCCTGAAAAGGCGCACACTCTGGCTGAGTATTTTTTCAGGCGTGGCCGGTTCTCTTGCACTGGCGTTTTTTGTTGGCGCGGGCATACCTATATTATTGTATGAAGCAACGCCTACAGGATTTATCATGCTGGGCTGCGGCATCCTGCTCTCGGTAATATTTGTTTCGGTTGCCATGCTGGCTACAGTTAAAATCCGCGATAAAGCCAAAGGTATTGGCGTGGCTATTTTATTATGGCTGTATTTTTCTTTATTATTCGACGGACTGGTAATGTTTTTATTATTTCAATTTGCAGATTATCCTTTAGATAAAGCAATGGTAGGCGTAAGCCTGCTCAACCCCATTGATTTGAGCAGGATATTGATATTACTGAAGATGGATATTTCTGCAATGATGGGATATACCGGAGCCATATTTAAAAATTATTTTGGTACCAGTTCAGGATTATTATTGTCGGGTATGGTATTACTGTTATGGATCGTGATGCCGTTGTGGTTATCTGTTCGTAAATTTAACCGCAAAGACTTATAATATATGAAACGACATCCTGCATTGATACCATTATCAAGAGAGCACCAGCCGGCATTGCTGCTGGCACAAGTATTAAAAAAAGATGCACCTGCTTTTAATGGCATGCCTTCAACACTTCCGGATAAAGCAGCATTTGCATTAAAAATGTACACCCTCAATTTACAAGGGCATTTTGCAAAAGAAGAAGCCATGCTGGCATCTATTAAAAATATACACGCAAGTATTGATACACTTACAGAAGAGATTTGTAATGAACACCAGCAATTGAGTAATGCCTTTTTGGCGTTGGATAAAACAGATCATACTGTGGAAGAACTGGATGCACTGGGCAATGCACTGGACGATCATATCCGAAAAGAAGAACGGATATTATTTCCATTGATACAGGAGCATTGCAGTGAAGAAGTTCTGGCAACTTTCCAATTAGGTGAATAATAAAACAGTATTATGAAAAAAGATATTGAAAATAAAACTGACATCGCTTTACTGGTAGATGAATTTTACAAAAAAGTAAAAAAAGATGATATTATTGGATATATTTTTACAGATATTGCGATGGTAAACTGGGAAAAACATTTACCGGTAATGTATGATTTTTGGGAGAATACTATTTTTTATACGGGAGCCTATGAAGGTAACCCCATGGAATTACATAAGCACCTGCACCGGCTGATGCCTTTAACGCTGGAGCATTTTAAACGCTGGAACGATTTGTTTACTGCAACAGCGGATGAATTATTTAAAGGCCCCAATGCTAAACTGGCCAAACAAAGAGCAATCAGTATTTCGGCAGTAATGCAGGTTAAAATATTAAAAGAACATAATCCGGTTGATAATATTTTTTAAAAGAGGGGTTTGAATTATAGAAAATGAAAATCATAAAAAAACATCAGCTTTAAAACTGATGTTTTTTTATTTAGTTTATAGCATCATTTTATTTGCTTGCAGGGGGTAATAACACTTGGTCAATTACATAAATAATTCCGTTAGAAGCAGGTACTGTGGCAATTACATTTGCGGTACCATTAATCATCAATTTTCCGTCTTTTTTACTGATGGTAATATTACCTCCATTTACTTGTCCAATAATTTGTCCATCCTGCAGCATATCTTCCTTAAATACCCCAACTGAAACATGATATTGCAGTATGTCGGTTAGGTCAGCTTTTTTTTCTGCTTTTAATAATCCTTCTACAGTTCCGGCAGGTAATTTATCAAATGCAGCATTGGTAGGTGCAAATACGGTAAAGGGACCTGCATTGCTTAATACATCCACCAGTTCGGCAGCTTTAACTGCTGCTACCAGAGTAGTATGGTCTTTACTTCCAATTGCTACTTGCACTACATTTTTTGCAGACTGATCATCTTGAACAGCAGATTGTCCGCCACCGGGGGCAGCAGGTTCTGAACTGTTTACAGCAGTTTCCTGCTGGTTGGAATTACAAGACATTGCCATTACAAGAATACTTGCGGCAACAAGCGATTTAATTTTACTTTTCATACATAATATTTTTAGCCTTAATAATATTGGTGCTATAAAACTACTATGTGTGTACACTATATAATATGCGCTCAATCATAAACTCAAATAAAGCGCATGAAAAAGGGCCGCTTTATTTGCGGCCCTGTATTTAGTTGTAAATTCTGTCAATAGCATCCCTGTATTTTTCCATTATCACTTTTCGTTTCAGTTTTAAAGTGGGGGTGAGTTCTCCGGTATCAATAGTCCATTCATTGGGGATCAGTTCAAACTTCTTCACCTGTTCCACATGGTTAAAAAATTTATTGAAAGAGTCTATCAGCTCGCAGTACAGGTCAAGCACTTTAGGATTATGCACCGCATCTTCGGGGGTAGTGAATTTAATTCCTTTATGCTGCATCCATTCTTTTAAATTAGGAATAGAAGGCACAATGAGAGCACCTACAAATTTTTGATCAGCACCCACAATCATCATCTGCTCCACAAATGGAGATTCCTTCATTTTATTTTCGATAGGCTGCGGAGCTACATATTTTCCACCGCTTGTTTTAAACAATTCTTTTTTTCTGTCGGTGATTTTTAAATATTTTCCATCTTCAAAAACACCAATATCGCCGGTATACAACCAGCCATCAATAATGGTTTCGGCAGTAAGATCGGGCCGGTTATAATAGCCCATCATTACAAAGGGGCCTTTAACGCAGATCTCTCCATCGGCCTGCAGTTTTACTTCCTGTCCGCCTACAACTAATCCCACCGTGCCATATTTTGAACCACCTTTAGTGCGGCAATTCACACTGATAACGGGACTGTTTTCTGTTGGTCCGTACCCTTCATACACCGGAATTTTTGCGGCATTAAAAATTCTTAATAATCTTACCTGACAAGCGGCACTTCCGGTTATAATACATTCAATATTATTACCAAGCCCTTCGCGCCAGCGATTGAAAATAAGTTTGTTGGCCAATGCCAGTTGAATATTATACCAAAGCCCGCCGCTTTTAAGATTATCGTACCTGCTGCCCAGTTCCACTGCCCAGTAAAACAATTTTCTTTTTAGTCCGGTAAGATGAGATCCCTTTTCCATGATCTTCTCGTATACCTTTTCCAGTAAGCGGGGTACTGTGGTAAATAAAGTAGGTTGTACTTCTCTTAAATTATCACCAATAGTTTCCAGGCTTTCGGCATAATAAATTGAGATAGCACTATTGAAATAGATATAAGAAACCACGCGCTCAAAAATATGATTCAGTGGTAAAAAACTCAACGCTCTGCCGTTGATATTATCCGGAAAGGGAAATGCTATTTTTGAATGGTATACACAGCTCACTATATTTCGGTGGCTGAGCATCACACCTTTTGGTGTTCCTGTGGTGCCGGAAGTATAAATGATGGTGGCGCAATGTTCAGGGTGAATAGTTGCTTTAATGGTTTCCATTTTGGCAATAGAATCATCAGTAACATCATTCATAAGGCTTGTCCAGTGATCTGTGCCTGGCAGTTCATCAAAACTAAACACTTTTATTAAACTGGGTACTTTGCTGCGGATATTATTTACTTTGTCTAATAATTCCTGTCCGTTTACAAAAGCATATTTAACAGTGGCGTCATTAAAAATAAATTCCAGTTCATTAATATTAGTGGTGGGATAGATGGGACAAAGTGCAGCACCAATTTGCTGACAGGCCAAATCCAGCATTAGCCATTCAGGACAGTTTTTTGATATTAAAGCAATCTTATCCTGATTGCCAATAGTCATATCATTTCCGCTTACCCCTAATTGTAATAAGCCGGCACTTAATTTATTTACAGTATCTCTTACAGCAGCAGTACTGTATTTTTTCCACTGGCCATTTTCTTTTGCGGCAAGCATATCTTCTTTTGGAAAATGAGACAGCTGGTATTCGATGCAATCGAATATTCTTGAATTTTCGTTCATAAGCAATCGTTAAATCTGTGTACCTACAGGTTATTGGTTTTTGTTCTTCAGGCGCTCGTATTCCTTTTCTGTTAAAGTGTCTTTATCTGTTTTATATGCTTTAATAAATTTTATTACCAGCATTATACCTAATCCAAACATTACCCATAAAGGCCATGGAGTATTACCTGAATTAATAGGTGCCCATCTGCCACCGGTAAAAAACCATATGGCCCAACAAATGGTGCTGATCACTACAAAACCAATCAGACTGTCCTGAAAATCGGCCCTGCGTTTGGCAATTTGCCATAACTTTTCATCGCGTTGTTCGTCCATAAAAAATTATTTTGAAACAAGATAATGAAAATATTATCAAAATCACTGTGCTAGTTTGTGATAGTATTGGCCTGCGGGGATTCTGAAAATACGGCCTGATTGAAAGCGGGTGAGTTCATTGTATTCAGCGGAATGTATGGTAATCCAGTTTTGATAAGCCGGAAGATTTTTAGCGGCTGCAAATATCCATTGGTTATAAGCATCAAATATGCCTTCCTGTAATAACTGACGCTGTAGTTCAAAAAGCCTGAAAGGGTATTGGTTGCCGTAATCGTGGTACCAGTCAAGAATGAACCTTGACCTGATCATGGTAACTGATTCTGCATTGAGGCCCGATGCAGCGAGTGAGGACTGTTTATTCATTGTTTTTAAAAAAGCCTCAGTAAAACCACCTTTTTCGGTATTGCCTTTTTCAAGATCGGTGTCAGCAAATAATTTCTTATACCCTTCCGATACTATATTTTTAATTTCGGGAGCCGTAGTTCCGGAGGGTTCAATATTTAAAAATATTTCGCCGTATAAAATGCTCCAAACTTTGTCGGTGGAAAAATAATAATATTTACAGGCATTATAATAATTTTTAGAAAATCCGGGATCCATTTCGATGCCTTTTTCCCATTGCTTAACAGCACTGTAATCTTTTTGTGCCAGCAATAATTCTCCGTATTCATTATACAATGCCCCGCTCTGCGGAAATTTTTTCAATCCTTTCTTATACACCTTTTCACATTCTTTGGGATTATCCTGTGCCAGATAAATATCTCCTGCAATCTGAAAGCACTGGTCATCTGCATCTTCTCTGTCGAGCAGTGGTTTATAAATTTCTATGGCTTTGGAAAAGTCTTTCGAAAAATAATAATTCAGTCCCAGGTCTTTGGCAATTTCCAAATTATTCGACTGCATTTTAATAGCCCTGTTCAGTATCAAAATGGCATTAGCATAATCACCCTGGCGCATAAAACTGCGGGCAGTTTCGTGCAGGGTGGCAATATCCTGCGCCATTGACTGCAGAGCAAAAAATACAATTATCAGAGAAAGAATATACTTTTTCATTTTTATAAAGTTATAGTCAAAAACAATACAGTTTTCTGTTATGCTTTTGCAGCTCCGGAAATTAGTCAATCAGATGAGTAAGTAATCCGTCTCTTAATTTAGGCTCAAACCAGGTGCTTTTTGGAGGCATTACATTTCCGCTGTCGGCTATATCAAATAATTGCTGAATGGTTACAGGATGTAAACTGAAAGCCACCGCCATTTCACCACTGTTCACTCTTTTTTCTAATTCAGCCAGTCCGCGTATACCACCTACAAAATCGATACGCTTATCGGTACGCTGGTCTTTAATATTTAAAATAGGGGCTAATAAATTATCAGATAAAATGCTGATATCTAAAATTCCGATAGGGTCAGTGGTAAAGGTTGCAGCTTTAGCAGTAAGTTTATACCATTGATTATCGAGGTACATACCAAATATATGCAATGTAGCAGGAGAAAGAGCGGCATCAATTTTTTGGATATCAAATTTATTGCTGATGGCTTTAATGAAGTCGGCTGTTGTTAAACCGTTCAGGTCTTTTACCACACGGTTATAGTCCATAATGTATAACTGATTAGAAGGAAACAGGGTGGTTAAAAAGAAATCTGCTCCTTCAGGAGAATTTTCTCCACCCAAAGCGGCACGAACTTTTGCAGCTGATGCAGCACGGTGATGGCCGTCGGCAATATAGCTTACCGGTACTTCGGTTTTAAACAATTCGGTAATGCGGCTAATGGTTGCCGTATCATTAATGGCCCAGATGCTATGCTGGATATTATCATCTGCAATAAAATCATATACTGCACTGCGGTCTTTTTTCCAATCGTTGATCAGTGTATCAATAGCGTTTACATTCTTGTAGGCTAAAAAAACATTACCTGTTTGTGCGCCGGTAGTTTTAATATGATTAATACGGTCCTGCTCTTTTTCGGGCCTGGTGAATTCGTGTTTTTTGATCAGGTCTTTTTCATAATCATCCACGCTGCTGGCACATACCAGGCCGGTCTGACTTTTCCCATTCATGATCAGCTGATAAATATAGTAACAGGGTTTGCTTTCGCGGAAAACAATATTGCGGCTGATAAAAGCGTCTAAATTTTCTTTTGCCTTATCATATACCTGCTGGGAGTGAATATCAATATCTTCAGGCAGGTCAATTTCACTTTTGGTGATGTGTAAAAAACTGGCGGGGTTACCCTGTGCTTCTACTTTTGCTTCTTTGCTGTTCAGTACATCATAAGGCCTTGATGCCACTTGTTTGGCAAATTGTGCTTCGGGACGGAGTGCTTTAAATGGCGCTATTGTTATCATGTGCTTATAATTAGGAGTCGCTGAAATAGTGTTTTTATTATTGGTGTTGGCGTGCAAATTCCTGCATCACTTCCACTAAAACCTGAACGCTGTGTAAGGGCATTGCATTATATAAAGAAGCCCTGAATCCTCCGGAAAGGCGGTGGCCTTTAATGCCGATAATGCCATTTTCTTTGGCAAAGTTGAGGAAGGGTTCTTCCAGATCAGAGTTATGCATTACAAAGCAAACATTCATTTTACTTCTGTCTTCAGCTGCAATGGTTCCTTTAAACAAAGGGTTTGCATCTATTTCATTGTATAATAAATTGGCTTTTTCGTTGTTGATTTTTTCAATGGCGGTTACTCCACCCAATGCTTTAAGCCAGCGCAGTGTAAGCATGCAAACATATACAGCGAATACGGGTGGCGTATTTAACATACTGCCTTCCTTAATATGATTGCGGTAATCCATTATGGTAGGAATGTTGCGCTTGATCTTGCCTAAAATATTTTTATTCACCACCACTATATTCACTCCTGCAGCACCAATATTTTTTTGTGCACCGGCGTAGATCAGGCCAAATGAATTGAAGTCCATTGAGCGGCTTAATATATCGCTGCTCATATCTGCAATCATCACATTACTGGTTACTGGTATTTTTTGCCACTGGCTTCCGTAAATGGTATTGTTAGTGGTGATATGAAAATATTTTGCATCATTAGGCACTGCAAAATCTTTTGGAATACTGGTATAATTATTTTCTTTACCGCTGCACACCACTTCGGGTTTACCAAACAGTTTGGCTTCTTTAATGGCTTTGCTGCTCCATACACCGGTATCGGAATAGGCGGCAATATCTTTTTCATCCAGTAAGTTCATGGGTACCTGCATGAATTGTGTGGAGGCACCTCCATGTAAAAACAATACTTCGTGGTCATCATCCAGCTGCATCAATTCTTTCAGTAAAGCACGGGCTTCGTCCATTACTGCCTGAAAAGTGGATGTACGGTGACCTAATTCCAATATAGATAATCCTGTATTATTATAATTTAATACTGCTGCTGCGGCCTGTTCAAATACCTCTTTTGGTAAAATTGAAGGGCCTGCGTTAAAATTGTGCACCACTGTTTGTTGATTGACGTATTACTAAAAATTAAGTAGCAAAAATACCCAAATCAACCTAATCCACCTTATAAATTGCAAAACATAGAAATCATTTATTAATCTTCTTGTTTTCCCAACATTTTGCCACCGGCTTTCCACTTATTATTTAATTCTTCAAATTCTTTTAAATCGATATCTGTAAGTTTCTGACGGGCTATATCTTTCAGGTTGGGCTGCCCGGCATTTACCCAGGCAGTATACCAAAAACTAGCTACAGCAAAAATGCTTTGGCGCATTCTTCTTTCCACCATGCCCTGTAATTTATAATTAAAGGCAATGGTAAATGCAGCCGAGTATTGCCTGATGATTTTACCATTGCGTTCTTCAAATGCATATTTTTTATCATCACCAAATTGTTTGGTAAGCTCTTTTTCAAAACGGAGTACACTATCGGCAGCTTTGGCACTTTCTAAAACTCTTTTCCAGATAAAATCGCCGGGGTTGCTAATGAAAACTGCTTTACCAATAAAAAAATTCCATTCTTTTTCGGCCAGCAATTCCGGAACACGGCTTTCCCAAAAACCATGTATGCCTCTTTGATTGGTGAGTTGTCCGTTATGGTTACTGCTGGCATGAAGGGGCACATGGGCATCGGCAATATAATGGCCAATTTCGGCACTGGTTTTTAAAATGCGGCCGAAATCTTTTTCTTTAAAAGCATTGGTTAATCTGGTGAGCATGGTTTGTACATGCCAGGGCACAATGCCATAGGCCAATAAAGAATCGGTACTGTATTTGGCAATGGCGGCATTCCATTTGCGGGGCAAACTATCGTAAGGATAGCTGCCGTAATGGTCGATATCAATAAAATGACGGGGCCCTTCATTGGGAACGGCATAACGCCTTTTATCAGGATCAACCGCATGTTCGCTTAAAAAAGAAATATTGGGTTTATACAACACCATCATTTCGGGCGGCAATAAAAAAACAGCGTAGTAATTGATTTTTTGATGGCCAAAAAATCCCCAGCTGTAGGCAGGCAGGGTGCTTATCACTAACAATAGGGTTAGCAATGCTAATTTAGGGGTACGGATCATTAAGTGTAATTTATATTGTAAGTAATTTTTTAAAGATCACTTTATACAAACCTTAAATCACAGGTGCCTGATGCTTATTTTCCGGATCATCATCCACATCGGTAATACCACCACTTACGGCAAACTTCATGGTTTGTGCGGCACTGATATTGGTAATATGTTTTACCCTTGTTTTAGGTATTACATATACATTACCTGCAACAGAATAAGCCATGGGAATATATACTGTAACATAGTCTTTAAGATCAAATTCTTCCATATCCTCACGGGTAATAAAACCAAAGCGCCATACATCATTATCATCTACATTGGCCAGTACATGTTTGGTGAATTTTTTTTTGTCGCCGGCAAAAGCTTCAAAAAAATCGCGTGTAGTGCTGTAGATATATTTAATACCCGGTGTTTTTTCTAAAATCTTATCTACAAAACTTACTGCCCTTCCCGTAATAAAGAAGGAGCTGAAATAGCCCATTATAATTAATGTGGCTATAATAATTAAAAAGCCAATGCCGTAGTTCTGCACTTTTACGTTACCCTGAAGGTCTTTGTAAGTAAATATGGGTATCAGGCTGTCAATTGAGCCTACTACCCAAATAATGGCATAAGCAGTAATAGCAATGGGTGCCATAATTAGCAAGCCCTGCAAAAAATATTGTAACAACTTACGGTAACTAAACGGCTTGCTCATGTCTGTTATTTATATGCCAAAGATAATAGTTTGCAACACAGTTTGCGTATGCCCTGTTTACCCCGATATCGGATCCGGATATTAAAAAATTGTTACGAATGGTAAAAAAAGATGATGGAAACTTTGGCAACTAAATAAGTTTCCATAGTTTTGCGCCCTATTAATTACTAACAATTGAAAAGCAGAATTAAACAAAAGGCACATGATTTGTTCATGCAATACGGGGTTCGCTCGGTAACCATGGACGAGATTTCGGTACAGATGGGGGTTTCCAAAAAAACCATCTATCAGTATTATGCCGATAAGGATGAACTGGTAGATGCGGTGATGATGGACATACTTTCATATAACCAGGATTGCTGTTTGAAAGACAGGCAAATAGCAAAGGATGCCATACACGAGGTTTTTTTGGCCATAGAAATGATGCAGGAAATGTTTCAGAACATGAACCCTTCCATATTATTTGAGCTGGAAAAATACTATCCCAAATCATTTGAAAGATTTAAGCAGCACAAGTACACCTTTTTATACCAGGTAATTAAAGAAAATCTGGAACGGGGTATTAAAGAAGAGATTTACCGAAGCGATATTGATATTGATATCCTCATCAAATTGCGTCTTGAAACCATGATGATGCCTTTTAACCAGAATTTATTTCCAAAAAACAAATACAGTTTAATAAAAATAACAACAGAATTTACCACCAACTTCCTGTTTGGACTGGCTACCATTAAAGGGCATAAGCTGATCACCAAATACCAGCAGGACAGCACAAAAATTACGAACACTAATGAAAAAAATTTGGCTTAACAGTACCACTGTATTAAGTATGGTATTATTTGCTGCTGCAGCATTTGCACAGCAGAAAAACGAAATGAGCGTAAAGCAGGCAGTAGACTATGCCATGAAAAATGCCACACAGGTAAAAAATGCTTTACTGGATGTAAAAGTACAGGAACAGGTAAACAGGCAGATCACTGCTGCGGCTTATCCCCAGATAAATGCCAGTACCGGGTTTACACATTTCCCCAATATTGCGGTACAATCTTTACCCAACTTTATCAGTCCTGCCACATATCAGGTACTGATAGACGAAGGCGTTAAAAATGGCACGGGTAATACCATTGCTTTCCCCAGCGCAGGTTTTGGTACCATACAGGCGCAGTTTGGTGTGCCGTGGACGGCAAATGCCGGCGTGGATGTAAGCCAATTGCTTTTTGACGGACAAGTTTTTGTTGGCTTAATGGCCAGAAGTGCCATACTGGACTTTTATAAAAAAACAGCAGCCGTTACACAGGAGCAAATTAAAGCCAATGTAATAAAAATTTATTACCAGCTGGTGGTGGGCAAAAGTCAGCTGGCTTCATTAGATGCCAATATCAGCCGCTTTGAAAAACTGTTAAATGACACCAAAGAAATTTATAAAAATGGCTTTGCAGAAAAACTGGACGTGGATAAAGTGAATGTGCAACTGAATAATATTAAAACAGAAAAAGAAAAGATTGTAAACTCTCTGAATGCAGGAAACAGCGGATTAAAGTTTTTGTTGGGTATGCCGCAAAAAGAAGAACTGGTTTTAGTGGATACCTTAAGTGAGAGTGAATTAAAAGAGGATATCCTTACTGCAAGCTATGATTATAAAGACAGGAAAGAATTTCAATTGCTTTCTGTAGCTGAAAAACTGGGTGGCTATAATATCCGCCGGTATAAATTAAGCAAGTTGCCTACTGTGGCAGCATTTGGCAGCTACAGCAAAAATGCACAACGCAGTGCTTTCAACTTCTTTAATAACGACCAATGGTTTACTACTTCAGTGGTGGGAGTAAAAATTGCTATGCCCCTTTTCGACGGCTTCAGAAAAAATGCACTGATACAACAAAGCAGGTACGAGCTGCAAAAAACACAAAATACTATTGAACAGCTAAAACAAAACATTGATTATGATGTGGAGCAGAGCCGCATTAAAATGACCAGTGCCTTACTTACACTCGATAATCAAAAGAAAAATATTGAGCTGGCAGAAAAAGTTTACAATAGTACTAAACTGAAATACGAACAGGGGCTAGGAAGCAATCAGGAAATATATAACGCACAAACAGAATTGAAAGTAGCACAAACCAATTACTACAGCAGCCTGTATGACGCCATCACAGCTAAAATTGACTGGTTAAAAGCTACAGGTAAATTATAAACAATAATAACAAAAGTATCAAACCAACAATATGAAACAAATTAAAACACTTGGATTAATTATCACCGCTTTTGTAGTTTTGGCAAGTTGCGGAGGCAGTAAAAAAGATGGGGATGCTGCAATAAATGATGTTAAAACTAAACTGGAAAAGGCAAAAAAGGAAAAGGCCGGTAACGAATCCACTATTAAAGAACTGGAGGCAAAATTATTACTACTGGATAGCAATACTGCTAATGCGTCTAAAGTAAAGCTGGTAAGTATATTGTCTGTAACAGCACAAAAATTTGAACACTTTATCGACTTGCAGGGGAAGGTAGATGCAGAAGATATCTCTTATATCACTCCCCGTATGGGGCCTGCGCAGGTAAAAGCCATTTTTGTTAAACAGGGACAATTTGTAAAAAAAGGACAGTTGCTGCTGAAATTAGATGATGCTATCATGCGCCAGAGTGTAGTTGCAACCAAACAACAGCTCGAAGGTATCAAAACACAATTGTCGTATGCAAAAAATATCTATGGCCGTCAGAAAAATTTATGGGACCAGGGTATTGGTACCGAAGTGCAGTTGATTGCAGCCAAAACCAATGTTGCCGGTTTGGAAAATCAGCTGGCTACAGCAGGAGAACAGGTGAAAACAATGGAAGCACAGTTGAATACGTCTAATGTATACAGTGATGTTACGGGTATTGCAGATATAGTGGCAATAAGAGTGGGCGAAATATTTAGTGGTATGTCAGTATCAGGGCCACAAATAAAAATTGTAAATACCAGTGCTTTAAAAGTGGTGACTAACGTACCTGAAAATTATTTAACCAGAATGCATGCTGGTACATCAGTACTGATTAGTATACCGGATGCTCAAAAAGTAAATATACCTTCTGTATTATCTGTAATTAGTCAGAGTGTCGATCCAACTTCAAGAGGCTTTTTAGCAGAAGCAAAAATTCCTTATAATGCGGCTTTAAAACCTAATCAAACTGCTATTATTAAAATTAAAGATTACAGTGCCGACAATGCTATTGTGATACCGGTAAATATGGTGCAAACTGATGAAAAAGGAAAGTATGTATACATTATGATAAAAGGAAGTAATGCAAAAACCATTGCTAAAAAAGTAACCGTTTTACTGGGAGAAGTTTATGGAGACAATGTAGAAATCAAAAGCGGATTAACAGGCGGCGAGCAGTTGATTACAGAAGGGTATCAGGGGTTGTATGAAGGTCAGGCGGTAAGTACAGGTACAAAGTAATTATATAACTGTTTTGATCTGTCAACAAATAATATTTCAAATATTGATGTTACATAATTTTTGCAAAAGCAAATAAAGAACTTAAAATTATTTTATGCATTTTATAGAAGGGGTAGCCAAAAAGTTCAAACAATTTAAACCCACCAGTTGGGCGGTTGATAACAGAACTGCAGTATATATTATTGCTGTTATCATTAGTTTAATGGGACTGAATACTTTTAATACATTACCCAAAGAACAGTTTCCTGACATTGTGGTACCCACCATATCTGTGGTTACCGTATATGTAGGTAACTCACCAAAAGATATAGAAAACCTGGTAACAAGGCCCATTGAAAAACAACTGAAGGGAATCAGCGGAGCCAAGGTTAATAAGATTCAGAGCACATCACAAACAGATTACAGTTTAATTGTTGTGGAATTTGATACTGATGTAAAACCCGAAATAGCTAAACAAAAAGTTAAAGATGCAATTGATAAGGCAAAAACAGATCTTCCCTCAGATCTAACCTCTCAGCCGGAGGCACAGGAATTTGCTTTTAGTGATATGCCCATCATGTTTGTGAATGTGAGCGGCGATTACGATGGCATCAAACTTAAATATTATGCTGATAAGTTAAAAGATAAGTTTGAAGAATTAACTGAAGTAACAAGGGCAGAAATTGTTGGTGCTCCTGAAAGGGAAATACAGGTTAATGTAGATCCTTATAAAATGAGCCTGGCCCGTGTAAGTTATACCGATATTGAAAATGCAATAAGCAGGGAAAACAGAGATATCACTGGAGGGCTTATAGATGTGGGTAATATGAAACGCACTTTAAAAGTAAAAGGGCAGTTTACAAGTGCCTTAAACCTGCAAAATATTGTGGTAAGAAGTAGCGCCCAGGGCGCCACAGTTTATTTAAAAGATATTGCTGAATTGAAAGATACCATTAAGAACAAAGAAAGTGTGGCAAGGCTGGATGGTAAAAATGTAGTAACGCTTAACATTGTAAAACGTTCCGGCGAAAACCTGATCAATTGTGCAGATAAGATAAAAGATCTGGTAGCAGAAATGTATAAAACTGCAGAACTGCCCACCGATTTAAAAGTAGTGATAACAGGTGATCAAAGCATTAAAACTAAAACTTCTTTCACCGACCTGGTAAATACTATTGTAATTGGCTTTGTGCTGGTATTGGTTATCCTGATGTTTTTTATGGGCGTTACCAATGCATTTTTTGTTGCATTGAGTGTGCCATTGAGTGTGTTTGTAGCATTTTTATTTTTGCCGCTTGCAGATGCAATGGTGGGTGGCAGCATCACACTTAATTTTATTGTCTTGTTTGCATTGTTGTTCGGTTTGGGTATAATTGTGGATGATGCTATTGTGGTAATTGAAAATACGCATCGTATTTATAACAATGGTAAAATACCGCTGGTTCGAAGTGCTAAAGAAGCAGCAGGGGAAGTGTTTATTCCGGTATTGGCCGGTACTGCCACCACGCTGGCACCATTTTTCCCGCTCTTATTCTGGAAAGGTATCATTGGTAAATTCATGATTTACCTGCCTGCAATGCTCATCCTTACTTTGGCAGCCTCATTGATAGTAGCATTTATATTCAACCCAGTTTTTGCGGTTAGTACTATGAAGCCCGAAGGAAAAGAATACCTGGAACCTAAAAAATTGATCTTTAAAAAATGGTGGTTCTGGGCCATGTTGATATTGGGTGTGTTGTTCAACCTGTTAGGCTTTGGAGTGGGTAGTCAGATTGGCACTCTGGGTACTTCAACTGCAGCGTTAACTGCTCAAAAATTTACGCTTCATGGCTTCGGCAATTTTTTACTGATCCTTACAGCATTGTCGTTATTAAACAGGTTTATAATAAGCGATTCCATTCATGCATTTCAGGATAATGTGTTGCCTAAATTAATGAACCGCTACGAAAAATTATTGCGATGGGTATTAAAAGGCACCCGCCCGGCATGGATGTTTGCTTCCTTATTTTTATTATTTATTATCTCTGTTGGTTTATTAATGTTAAGGGGTAATAAATCCACTTTCTTCCCTTCCGGCGATCCTAGTTTTGTATATGTATATTTAAAAATGCCCGTTGGATCCAGTGTTAATTATACCGACAGCATTACACATGAATTAGAAAACCGGGTAGAAAAAGTATTGGCTGATGAACTGCCTTCAAAAAATGGTATTGTGGAAAGTATCATCACCAATGTGGCCATTAGTGCCAATAATCCCCGTGATAATAACAGAAGTGTACAGTCTAATCTAGGAAGGATACAGGTAAGTTTTGTAGAGTATGAAAAAAGACACGGTAAAAAAACAAGGCCATTCTTGGATGAAATCAGAGAAAAAGTAAAAGGAATACCAGGCACCAGTATTAGTGTGGAGCAGGAATCTTCCGGACCACCAACTGACCCTCCGGTGAATATAGAAATTGTAGGAGATAATTTTGATGAGATTGCAAAAGTATCTACCCAGTTGAATAATTATCTGGATGTAAATCCTGTTGATGGCATTGAAAATTTACAGTCAAATGTAGATTTAAGTAATCCTGAAATTACCGTTAACGTAGACAGAGAAAAAGCAATGACGGAAGGGTTGAGTACCGGACAGATTGGAATGGAATTGCGTACCGCAGTATTTGGCAAAGAGGTAAGTAAACTTAAAGATGGGGAAGACGAATACAAGATACAGTTGCGCAGTAATGAAGGGTTTAGAAATAATATTGCCGACCTGATGAATATGCGCATCACTTTTATGGATATGAATACTATGCGTATTAAATCTGTTCCTTTAAGTTCGGTGGCAACGGTTGATTATACCAATACTGCAGGAGCCATACTGCGTAAAAATGTAAGAAGAACCATTCAGCTGCAAAGCAATGTTCTTGATTTGACAATGGTGGGTGCAGTAAATTCGGCACTAACTTCAAAAATTGAACAGTTTGAAGCCACCAATAAAATACCATCGGATGTTACAATAAAACTGAGCGGACAAAGCGAGCAGGAAAAAGAAACCAGTGGATTTTTGGGTAAAGCCTTTTTGATTTCTATGGGTATTATTTTTATGATACTGGTGCTGCAGTTTAACAGTATGAGTAAACCGTTTATTGTACTTACCGAAATTTTCTTTTCTGTAATTGGAGTACTGATTGGCTATGCACTTACCGGTATGACCATCGCTACCATTATGATGGGTGTTGGGCTGGTAGGCCTTGCCGGTATTGTAATTAAGAACGGTATCCTGTTGATTGAATTCACCGATGAATTGCGCGGAAGAGGTTACAGAACCCGTGAAGCAGCTATACAGGCCGGTAAGATCCGTATCATTCCGGTTATGCTTACTGCTATAGCCACCATATTAGGTTTACTGCCGCTGGCAGTAGGTTTCAATATCGATTTTATTTCCCTGTTCCAACACCTGAATCCGCATATTTTCTTCGGCGGAGATAGTGTGGTGTTCTGGGGGCCTTTAAGCTGGACAATTATTTTTGGTTTGATATTCTCTTTCTTTCTTACTTTGATTATGGTGCCTAGTATGTACCTGATTGCAGAAAGATTAAGAAGACCAATGGAAAGATTTTACGGTGGTAAATGGATCGCTATATTTGGTTTCTTAGGACCCCTCTACTTTATTTTTGTTGGATTAATGTACCTGGTAAAAACATTACAGGGGAAAAAAGTGTGGAATGGACAATTAAAAGATACCCGGTCCTAAAGGGCCGCTGCCGCCTGCAAAGGCATGTTTCTGGTTATAATGGTGCCGCTCTCAAAAGAGCGGCATTTTTTTTCCGCTCATCAAAATTTAACACCCATAAAATGTAGATTCGTAATAACTTTATTTACTAATAATTATTTAACCGCCCGGCAAAACCGTTACCAAAATCCGGGGCAAAAAGTATAACCATGGCAACAGCACACGACATTGATTACAAAATTTACGGAGAAGAATTACAGTTTGTAGAAATTGAATTAGATCCAAACGAAACTGCTATTGCAGAAAGCGGTGCCTTTATGATGATGGACAATGGTATTGAAATGCAAACCCTTTTTGGTGATGGTAGCCAGCAGCAGGATAACAGTTTGCTGGGGAAATTATTCAGCGCCGGAAAGCGTTTATTGGTGGGAGAAAGTTTATTCATGACTGCTTTTACCAATTACGGGCAAGGCAAAAAAAGAGTGAGCTTTGCAGCCCCTTATACCGGTAAAATCATTGTTTTTGATTTGGCAAAACTGGGCGGAAAAGTGATTGCACAAAAAGATGCTTTTTTGTGTGCTGCCAAAGGCGTAAGCATTGGTATTGAATTTCAAAGAAAGCTGGGTACGGGTATTTTTGGTGGCGAAGGTTTCATCATGGAAAAACTGGAAGGTGATGGATTTGCCTTTGCACATGCCGGCGGTTACATCATTGAAAAAGACCTGCAACCCGGCGAAATATTAAAAGTGGATACCGGTTGTATTGTAGCTTATACCCCAAGTGTAGATTTTGATATTGAAATGGTAAGGGGTATTAAAAACTGGATGTTTGGCGGTGAAGGATTGTTTTTTGCAAAATTAACCGGCCCCGGAAAAGTATGGTTACAATCATTGCCTATCAGCCGCCTTGCAGGCAGATTACAACAGTATACGGTACATCGTAAGGAAGAAGGAAGTATACTGGGCGGCATAGGCAATCTGCTTGATGGGAGAGAATAAACAGATATACAAAGATGTAGTAAAAGGTTGCCCGTTTTTTAAAAGCGGGCAACCTTTTTTGAACTAAAACCCTTCAAGTGTAAAAAAAGTTGTTTACTAATTTCTATTAATCGTATATTTGCGATATAAGATATTGAAATGGATAAGAAGGCACATTGGGAAAAAGTGTTTACTACAAAACAGGTAGATGAAGTGAGCTGGTATCAGCAAACACCTAAGCAGTCATTAGACTTTGTGGAACAACTGGCAATAGCTAAAAATGCAGCCATTATCGATATTGGGGGAGGCGACAGTTTTTTTGCTGATCACCTGCTGCAAATGGGATACACTAATATTACAGTGCTGGATATTTCGGAAGCCGCCATTATTAAAGCCAAAAAACGACTGGGTGATAAAGCTGTTTCAGTTAAATGGATTGTATCAGATATACTCGAATTTAAAACTGATAAACAATTTGATTGCTGGCACGACAGGGCGGCATTTCATTTTTTAACAACAGCAGCGGAAATTGAGCATTATCTTACTAATGCACAACAGCATATAAAGTCGGAAGGCAAATTAATTATAGGAACATTCTCTTCTGATGGTCCCGACAAATGCAGCGGACTTCCTGTAAAACAATACAATGAAAATGTGTTAACCACTACTCTGCAAAAATGGTTTGAAAAAATAAGGTGTATTACAACAGATCATATTACACCATTTAAAACCATTCAAAACTTTTTATTCTGCAGCTTTCAAAAACTTAGTATATAATGGCTATTCATAAAAAAGAAGCATTCACACAAAAAGAACAAGACCTGGCGGAATTTGCCAAAGCATTAGCGCATCCTGCCCGTATTGCCATACTTAAAGTACTGGCACAACACAATGAATGCATCTGTGGTGAAATTGTGGAGGTATTGCCATTGGCTCAAAGTACCGTAAGCCAGCATTTAAAAGAATTAAAAAATGCAGGATTGATTAATGGCACTGTTGACGGACCAAGAAGCTGTTATTGTATTAACTGGAAGGGATGATAAACAGCTAGCTATTGAAACACTCA
>JBAXET010000016.1:0-33511 GCA_037140275.1 Ferruginibacter sp.
GATTAGATAGTGTTAATTACCGGAGTAATTAAACATCTACTACCTTGGTCCTTTGTATTTATACACTACTTCGTACTCTCTTACATTCGCTGTTGGATTCCATCTGAAAGCAATTGTGAAGATTTTTTTAACAGGATCGTACACATTAGTATGTCCAGCCCAATTGGTAAGTGTTCCGTTGCCTAATGCAATACAGTTTACCAAATTTGTTGAAGGATCAACTGTTAAACGGAAATTATCAATACCGCCAATACCAGAAGTACCACCTGACCAGGTATGACCTGTTAATTCAACAGTATACGCACCCACGGTAGACATAATAACATCTGGATTAGCAGAACCTAAGGGACCGCTCAATACGTCACCTAAAGGAGCACCCGGAGCAGAATATCTTGTTACCAAACCTGAAACATAAGAGTAAATACCATCGTATGCATTTTTAGCACCGATTTCGATTACTACAGTTTTAATTTGAGATATTTTACCATTTGCATCTGCAGTAGTAATAGTAAAGCCCAAGCCATACAAAGTACTTGGATCAAGCTTTGTAGCATCTGGAATAGTAATTAAAATTGGTTTTGCAAATTCACCAGGATTCATGGTAACATTAAAAGTACCACCTGATCCACCAGTTTTTGGTGTAGTAGCCCCAATAGTGTACCAGGCAGCAGGTAAAATTTTATATGCTGCATTAGCCAATTTAACCGCTGTAGTATCATCTATAATAACCACTTTCATGGTTTTGTTTAACTCAGTTGCACTGGGGATATCCCTGCGCAAATCAGCAGCTATCAATGTAATTGGTGTAGGTAAAAAGTCAATTGGTGATTTTACAACTCCGGGACTGGTTGGAGTACCGCCACCAATCAATTTTACAATTGTTTGGCCGGCATCACCCATTGGCTGGGGAACTTCCACTTTTGTACAGGAAACAACAAACAGAGCACTTACTGCACAAAGGGCAAATTGCTGTTTAATATTTAAAAATTTCATTTTGTTATAGTTTAATTATTACTAAAGTTATTTTAATAACCTAAGGGTTAAAGCCTTTTTATTAAAATGATTACTGATCCCACCATATTTTAGATTCTGGCTGATCTGTAGCCGGAACTAATCTTGAAACAGCAGCAGCAACATTTGTAGCATTCAAAGAATACTCAGAGAATGTAGAGCTTGCAGCCGGAACAAAAGTATACCTTCTTGGAATAGTGGTGTGCGCCGCATTTAATGGATCAGGAGCATTAGTTAAAACAGGGTAGCCTGTTCTTCTCCATGAATTCCAACCTGCTTTACCATTTGGATAAGCAGCTAAGAAATGCTGTTCAGCAATTTTTTTGATATCGTTAGTGCCATCTAAAATAGTACCTGCCTGAGTAAAGTAAGTTGCGCTAGGGGCGGCTAAACCCCATTGTGAGTAAGATGCAGTTACACCTGCAGCAAAAGTTGCAGATTTATCTTCTGTAGTCCATCCTCTTGCAGCTGCTTCTGAACGTGCTAACCATAACTGTGAAGCAGTCATCATCCAAACAGTACTGGTTTCTACTCTGAAAGCAGGAGCCAGTTTGTGTGACCATCCCGGATTGTTTTTAATAAACAAGTTAATAGTAACTTCTTTAACACCGAAAGGAACTGCAACACTTGAAGTACCAAATGCAGCTTGACGTGCGTCACTGAAGCTATTCAACAGATTAAACATAGTGGTGCTTTCGCCATTATCACGAGCTCCGTCAAAATCACCCCAGTAAGGGTTTTTGAAAGAACCGCCAGGGTAAGTCAAACCAACATTATCGCTATTGCTTTCCATAACACCGTCAGCAATCGCTGCTTTAAATTCAGTAGCAGCGTAATCACCGGCAGCAGGGAATCTTTTGCTTAACTGTAAAGCCATCATCGCTCTCATTGAGTTAGCAAATTTCTTCCATTTGTTTACATCATTACCGTTAAGGATATCACCTCTTAAACCACCTGCATTAATAAACTGGTTTTTAGCAGCTTTTAATTCAGTGATCATGCCTTTGTAAATATCCTGTTGTTTATCATATACCGGAGTAGAAGATTTACCTGCCTGTGAATATGGAATATCGCCCAGATTATCAGTTAAATTCCAGTAAACATATTGAGTTAACACCCTTGCAACAGCAATTTCATCAGCATTAGTGCTTTTGTCAATAATTGTTTTTAAGTTCAGGATTGCTCCTGTATAAGCACCCATACCATAATAGGTACTACCGATATCGTACAAACCGCTGCTTGGGTATTGAGTTTGTGACACATGCTGTATCCATACAGATGCACTATTATCATTGGCATAACCTGCAATGCCGGTTTCCACATTGGTTAAAATAGCATAGGTAGTTGGCGAAGTAATAGCTGCCGGATTTACGTTAGTGTCTCCGAAGTCTTTTATTTTAGCACAGCTTACCATTGCCGTGATGCCCATAATAAACAGAGCAATTTTAATATTTTTATTTTTCATTTTTAATATATTTAAATGATGGTATAAATTAGAATCCAAGTTTGAGGTTAACACCTATTCCACGTAAACCCGGGAACTGACCACCTTCACCAGCCAAAGCTGAAATTTCTGATGGATCAAAATCCTTAGTTTTTGCATAGATCAACAAGGCATTGCTGGCAATGATTGAAAAATTGGCCTTTTTAACCCATTTTCCAATATTTAATTTACTAACCGGGATATTATATCCTAAACCAACTTCACGTAATTTAACATAGGTTAAATCGAAGATATCATTATCGTAAGTATTGTTACTTCCGTTAAAATAATCCCTTGCGTTTACATAATAGTTAACTGGTTTTAATGTAGTAGCATCAACACCAAATATATGTACACCACCACCATCTGCAACTTCATCCCTTACCGGAATTCCTTTGTCGTTTAGTACCGCAGTTTTAGCTAATACCCCTGTGCTATTACCCCATTTAGTAGAAGTTGAGTAGAACTTACCACCGCTTTGGAAGTCAATATTCACATTTACAGTTAATACACCTAAAATTGTTAATGAGTTTTGGAAACCACCGGTAAAATCAGGAACAACACTACCGAATCTTATGTTATCATCGTACACATAAGTTCCATTAGTATTTAAGATAGCATTACCTGCACCATCTCTTTTAATACCATGACCAATTAACTGACCCCATTGTTCACCTTCAGCAGCACGCATTGAAGGACCAAATACTGCATTTTGGATGGTAATAGAAGTAGTAGTAGCAGGATTGTCATCGATACTAACCACTTTATTAGACAATAATTTGGAGTATGTAGCACTTATATCCCATTTGAAGTTTTTGCTCCAGAATGGTTTTGCATTAAAATTGAAATCAATACTCTTAGATTCGATCTGACCAATATTAGTCAACAAATTAGATCTAAGAGAAGTTAAACCATTAGGCAAACTCTGAGGGAAGCCTTTATTTACTAATTCAGTATAAGTAACAGCAAAACCTAAACGACTCCCTTTAAAGAATTCGAAGTTTGCACCAATAGTTTTTTCAGTAGCTACCGCACCATGAATCAAAGGATCTACAGCACTAGCACTAACACTTTGCATAAAGTTACCATTCCATTGTAATGTACCCTGACCATACAAAGAACCAGGATAAGAATAAGCTCCAATGGTTTGAGGAGTGTTACCCCAAGATCCTCTGATTTTACCCAGGGTTAACCAAGGAATATCCTTTTTCAATAACTCGCTGAATACAAATGAACCGTTAAATGCTTTAGCAAAAATACCGTTATTAGCAGCAGGGAACTGAGAGAAGTAATCCTGACGTAAAGTAGCTTCAGCATTTAAGAATTTGCGGAATCCAATTTGAGCACTTCCAAAAATACCATTGTCTTTTTGTTTGTACCTGTTATCAGATGCAGTAAACTGGTCTTTAGAGTTACCAATAGTATACAAATCAGGAGTATTTAAACCACCTGAAGTTGAAGCGGAGTTACTGTGTTGTTGATTTACATGAATATCCACACCCGCAGTTGCACTGATACTAAAGTCCTTAATATTTTTCTGGTAAGCCGCTGTTAATTCAGTGTGCTCATCATGAAATCTTGCTGTAGAACTTGAGTAACCGCCTTTGGTAAATCCATAACTAGCCTGAGAAGCAAATTTATATTCAGTTAATGCGCTGCTCACTTTTAATTCGTTTACATTGTAAACGTCTTTAATTCTGTAAGTTGCTTTGATTCTTAAATCTTTATTTACTTTATAAGTTAAAGATGCAGATCCAATTAATCTTGATACATCATTATAAGTTTTAACCTGATCGTAAGCAGTGTAGAAGTTAGCCCAGTAGTAAGGCTGTAACCATTTGTATGGATTAGCAGCATCATAATCAGTAGGATTACTATGATCCCAGCTGGCTTGTGCCCCTGTTGGAGTTTTAAGATCTCTTAATTCTTTTACAATACCCATATCCAAATCTCTGTGGAACCATTGGTTAAATGAACCTGAAGATTGGTTAGCGTATCCATCATTAAAGTCACCATTTGTTTTTTGGCTGATATAGTTCAAATCAATACTAGCAGTTAAGTGACTGTTTAAATCAACAGAATTAGAAGTAGTGAATTGATTTCTTTTTAACCAGGTAGTTGGAACCAGACCTTTAACGTCAACATTAGAATAGTTGAACCTTAAGTTCGCGTTATCTGATGCTTTAGAGAAAGTAATAGAGTTGAATTTTTGCACCTGAGTTTCGTAGTAGTTACGTGCATTATCGGGTTGTGGCACTAAAGAAGCTGTTTTGAAAGCTCTTTCATGACCAGGATACCATGCATACCAAGGAATATATTCCTGGCCTACCATTCTTGGGCCCCAGCTTACATCTTCTGAATAGTCAGGATAGAATTTACCATCCAAAGCTTTCCACTCAATTGGCTGACCTGGTTTCCAGTTATACATTTTCATATCACCAAAATCACCACCGGCATATGAATTTTGATAGTTAGGCAGGATGTAAACATTATCAAATCTTACACCAAGGTTAACATCAATACCCACACCTGAATTAGCGCCTCTTTTTGCTTTTTTAGAAGTACCTACCATTGCACCACCCACACCATCAGGACCAAATACTGCAGCTGCAGCAGGACCAGAAAGCACTGTAACATCTTCCACATCATCGGTATTGATATCATCAGCTGATACCCTGTTACCATCCAATACATATAATAAACCAGTGCTACCACCTAAGCTGTTAGCACCATGCACAATAATATTACCGGTACCAGAAGTACCCAGTTTAGCACCAGACTGACCACGTAACTGAATACCAGCTACTTTACCAGCGATAGCATTATTAATGTTTGTACTACGGATAGTATTCAATTGTTCACCAGTTACCACCTGAGCATTGGTACCAGAAGCTTTTGCGGTACGTTTAATACCGTAACCACCAGATACCACCACTTCGGTTAAATCTGCATTCCTTTCTAAAACTGTGTTCAACACGTTTAAGGTACCTACAGATACTTCGATTGGCTTAAAACCTGTACCGGAAACTTCCAGTACATCGCCTTGTTTTACTTTAATAAAGTAAGCACCAGTAGCATCGGCAGAAAGGCCAACTTTTGAGCCTTTAACTTTAACTGATGCAAAAGCAACCGGATTACCATCTTTATCGGTAACCTTACCCGACACCACCCGGGTTTGAGCAAATGCGAACACTCCACAGAGCATCAGCATCGTGAACAGTGATAAAAATCTTCTCATGTGCATTTAATTAAGTTTAATGATTTGTAAAAATAGGAATATTTCTCTAAAGTCAAAAAAATGTTAAATAATTAGAAATCCTACGATTATTAAGGACAAAAGGCGATTGAAAATAGCTGCTTGGCCCGCATAAAAATGTTAAAATTTGTACAATACCTGCAGCTTTAGATCTGTTTTTTTATTGCCCGAAATTTCATCTAAGCCGCTACCAATAACAGTTTGGCCGGAATATAGGGTTGTGGCAATTTTTAGCCAGATAAAAAAACATTTATTTATATTGTAATTATAATTTATATAATATCTTAACCCTTTATTATAAAAAATTGGGATAGCATAACTGAATAGTACATCATTTTCGTAGGCATATAAGCGGCTATTGTATCCATCTGAATCGAAATATTGAAACCTCAGATTTCCTGCCCAGGGCCTTAATATGGGTTTATACAAAAAGTCGAAATAGGTTGAAAATCCCTGTTCTTGCAGATTCGTTTTTGCAGCAAACCAAAGCAGCTCTACCCTGCTTTTGAGGGTAATAGTACGGTTGATTTTAAAGATAAATTGTGTTCTCCAGCTTTTTTTAGGCTGTGCAGCTGCAGGAGTTAATATCAACTGGCCTGAACTAATGTTGATGGCTTTGCTTTCGGCACGGAACCTGCTTAACATTTCCAGCTGTTTATTTGGATTATAAGATAACTGCAGCAAATAATCGTTACCCGAAGAAGGAGCATCTACCCTATATCTTAACCAGGGAAACTGAAACATATCGGCATAAATAGCCATCCGAAGCTGATTCCCGGGATGTAATGACAAGCCGGTATACAATCCCTTTTCGTTATTGGGATAAGTATTTTCGGTAAATGCGTTGCTGTATAAGGATTGATACCCGACAGCAATATTACGGTACAGCAAACTGATATCTGCAGCTGAAGAAATACTGAGCAGTGCCCCGTTTACAAATGCTTTATTCCATTTATTACCGGTGGCAGCTTCTCCAAAAAAATGAAGGTTTTTGAAAGTATAGCTATAGTCCACGCTGTAGTTTCCAAAAGCTGTACCATGCAGTGCATATATATTGTAAGGATCATTGTCTTTTTGCAGGGGCAATGTAAACTTATATTGCAACGCATTTATACCCAAGTGAAGGGCCTTGTACTTTAATGCAATATTTGCTCCAATTACCAACTGTTGCTGAATACCCTTATCCTCCATTTCGCTTTTGGTGCGGTGGTAGCCTGAGGTTTGTAAAGAAGAAATATACCCTGCTGTTACACGGGAACTGTCGGCCACCAGGTTAGCATCTAATTTTCTGTACGATAGAAATGCCGTAGCTGTTATATTATTTTTTGCTATTGTAACAGCAGCGCCCCGGTGAAAATTACTTTCACCTGCCGAATTGTATGGACGAATCACCGGGCCTTCTCTTTTTATATTCAATACTTCTGCTCCTTTTTTAAAAGCGAGATTCTGCCATTGGGTTAAGCCCTGCCCCAGGTTTACTGTAAAATCGCCCAGTGCCAATGCTTTAATGATACCGGTATTTCTGATAAAAAAATGTGCCGAGTAAAAATCAAAGCCCAGCTTTTGACGGCCTTTAAAAAATTGTTCTCCCGCATCCTTTTCTGCCAGCACACCATACTGCAGCAAATTTTTAAACTGGTACTTATATCGCATCAAAAGTTTTAACGGGGAACCGGAATAATAATTACGTGTATTTGAAAACGCATAGCCCCCTGACTTTTCGAGTGTTTGTGCGACTCTGGCTAAAACAGTGTGCTCTCCGCCACGAAGCCAGTTTTTAACAACAGTAAACATTCCTGCTGCATTTTGTATCGTTATGTAGGGTTGTATTTTTTCTATCAGTGTAATACTCCATCCGGGGATGGCCTGTAATTCGTAGATGCTGATAAAATTTCCCAACAGATTGCGGTAGCTGATACAATTTTCAATTTGCAAGGCAGTAAGCAATTGTAATTCCTTCAACTCTTCTTCACCTGCGGTATTGAGGTTAACCGGATTTTTAATAAAATGAACCAATTGCTGCAGGTATGCGTCATCTTCTGTTTCAGTATCCTCGTTATTTTCAGTGGCATTTTCTAATTGCTGTTCAGTGGAATTGGAGGGAGGGTCGATTACTTGAGCAGTGGAAAGAAAAGCAGAAAGCTGAAAGCAGAAAGCTAAAAGCAGGAAGCGGGAAGCGGAGGGCAGAAAGCGGAAAGCTGAAAGCTGAGAGCTAAAAGCTGAAAGCAGAAAGCAGAAAGCACAGGCTCCATATGATTTAAGGGAGTGTAACATGGCAGGGTGGATTAAAATTGGGTAGAATTATTTTTTATTACCAAAATAGCTGAGGAATAAAATGCCAGGAGAAAAGCCCAGCTGAGGATGATAATTCGCTGCTATATCTACCCTCATTTTTTTCCAAGCGGCACCAATACCAGCAAATACAGAAGCTGTGTTGCTGTTGACGCCTATCCGCATAAAAAATTGTTGTGCAAACTGGTATTGTACCCCCGCAACAATATTCACCGGCTGATCTTCTTCCTTAATAAATATTGTGCTTACAAAACAATTGTCTGAAGCATCATACCCTAATCCAAAAGCATATGCTGATGCTAATTTTTCTGAGGATTGTTTGCCGAATTTTCCGCCTACCGGATTGTGCAATTGCATGCCTCCATTCAAGCGATCGGTTAAATGCACAATAATACCTGCATCAATATTTACTGTTGATGCAGCACCATATACGGGTATACGGTAACCATAATAATTGAACTGGATACCAATATCCACTTTACTGCCCAGGCTTTTAGCATAAGCCAGTCCGATATTATTTTCAGTAAAATTTTTAAAGCCCGAATAATTGCATTGCAACCCAATATTACCTGCCCGGGTAGGTAATACCGCAGCTGCATTGAAAAAACTGGTAGCTGCCAGCATAAACCGTCGTTCTCCATACAAGCCTATTGCAGCCTGATCTGTTGTTGCCAGAGCTGCCTGATTACCGGTGAATGACAAGGGATCTTTTTGCATATTGCTGTATGCTGCCAGTTGAGTGTATGGCAATGCTGTTGTGTAGCGCAGTGTCTGTGCAGTAGTACGGTTGGTAATACCAATACAGAACAGCATGAGGAGAGTTAGTGTTCTCATCAGTTTTCGTTTGGGTACATGACTAAGATACACTAATTTTTACATATTGTATTTAATCTGGTTATTAAAATCAGCTTTAGTTAAGTATTTTTGCGGCATGCAAATTTTAGATGGAAAAATTGTATCCCAATCAGTAAAGGATCAACTGAAGGCCAAGACGGATGCCTTAGTTGCAGCAGGTAAAAAACAACCGCATTTAGCAGCAATACTAGTTGGTAATAATGGTGCCAGCGAAACCTATGTGGCCAGTAAGGTTAAAACTTGCGAAGCCATTGGGTTTAAAAGCACTTTGGTAAGATTGGAAGAAACCGTAACTGAAGCCGCATTAATAGCAGCCATTGAGGCATTGAATAATGATACAGATGTGGATGGCATTTTAGTACAATTGCCCCTGCCTAAACAAATTGATGATGAAAAAATCATCAGTCTTATTCATCCGGATAAAGATGTGGATGGTTTTAGTCCGGTTAGTGTTGGAAAACTGGTTCAGGGATTGCCCACTTTTATTCCCGCCACACCATATGGCATTATGCTGATGCTGGAACATTATAATATTGAAACAGCAGGTAAACATGCCGTTGTAATTGGCAGAAGTAATATTGTTGGAAGGCCCATGAGTATTTTACTCAGTCAGAATACCAACCCGGGAAACTGCACAGTAACGGTTTGCCATAGCCGCACTACTAACCTGAAAGAAATTTGTTTGCAGGCAGATATCATTGTTGCCGCATTGGGTAAGCCCGGCTTTTTAAAAGCCGACATGGTAAAAGAAGGTGCCATAGTAATTGATGTGGGTATTACAAGGGTGGCCGACGAAACAAAGAAAAGCGGTTTCTCCATTAAGGGTGATGTTGATTTTGAAAACGTAGCACCCAAATGCAGTTATATTACTCCTGTGCCTGGTGGTGTTGGTTTGATGACGATTGGGGCATTGATGATGAATACGTTTAATGCTGCGGAAGGGAAAAGTGTTAAGTGAAAAGTAAAAAGTAAAAAGTAAAAAGTAAAAAGTAAAAAGTAAAAATTGAGCATTAAGCAATTGGTAGATACAAAGGCAATATTTCTTCCGGTGATGGAGCATTTTTATACCTTACAGGGAGAAGGCTACCATCAGGGTAAGGCTGCCTATTTTATTCGCCTTGGCGGATGTGATGTAGGCTGTGTATGGTGCGATGTAAAAGATAGTTGGGATGCTGATAAGCACCCTAAATACAATATTGATAATTTAGTAGCACAGGTTACCCAAACTCCGTCAAAATTAGTAGTGATTACCGGCGGAGAACCGCTGATGCATAATTTAGACGCCCTAACTGCAGCATTACAATCTGCAGGCTTACAAACCAATATTGAAACTTCAGGTTCACATCCGTTAAGCGGTAGCTGGGACTGGATCTGTTTATCTCCTAAAAAATTCAAAGCGCCATTACCCGAAGTAGTTCCCTTTGCACACGAATTAAAAGTGGTGGTGTTTAATACAACTGATTTTGACTGGGCCGAAACTTATGCAGCACAGGTTTCGCCAAACTGTAAATTATTTCTGCAACCCGAGTGGGACAAAGCAGCCACCGTAACTCCGCTGATCATTGATTATATAAAAGCCAACCCCAAATGGGAACTGAGTTTGCAGGTGCATAAGTATATTAATGTTCCCTGAAAATAAAAAGTTAATAATCAAAAGTGAAAATGGGTTGCATATTGGCAAACCTTAACGATTTTATATACTAATACCCTGTTATCTTCGTTTACAATTACTCATTCCGCTTTTACATGAAACGAATCATTATACAGAGTGTATTTTTTTTATTGTTCAGTTTTACCTTTTTAGTTTCGGCAGCGCAGTGGTATGATCCGGAAAAAGTAAATAAAAAAGCCGGCGCTATTTATGGTAAGGCATATGAAGAAGCCACGGCAGGCCATTATGCTACAGCTATTGAGCTTATCAATGCTTCATTATTAATTGAACCCAAATTTGTAGATGCGTTTTTATCCCGTGCCGGCATTTATGCCAATTTGAAAAAATATGATTCCTCTGTTATTGATTTTGAAATTGCCATGCAGATGGATTCGGTATATGCCAACACCTACTTTTTACCTTATTCCATTTCATTAGCAGGCATTGGAAAATTTCAACAGGCGCTGAATGCAGTAAATCGTTTTTTAGCTACTGATAAATTAAATTCACAAAGTATTAAAGCCGGCAATTACAGAAAGCGCTGTTATGAGTTTGCATTAGAGTACGAGAAAAAACATCCCATAAAAAATTATGTTTTTGCACCGCAGAATTTAGGCGATAGTGTAAATTCTGTGGCTTCAGAATATTATCCTTCTATAACCATTGATGGAAAAAAAATGATTTTTACCCGAAGAAATGGCGATGAAGATTTTTACGAAAGCAATTTTACTGATGGCAAATGGTCGTTAGCAAAACCATTGACCGGCAGAGTAAACACTACTTTAAATGAAGGTGCTCAAAATATTTCACAGGATGGGCAATGGATCATTTTTACCGGCTGTAATTATCCCGAAGGACAGGGAAGTTGTGATTTATATATTTCTTTCAAAACAAAAAATGGCTGGAGCGAAGCTGAAAATTTAGGTCCGCTGATCAATACCGATTTTTGGGAATCCTCCCCTAGTTTATCACCCGATAAACGTGACCTGTATTTTTCCAGTGCTATTTCCGGAGGAATGGGCGGCAGAGATATTTGGGTTACCCATCGCTCGCCGGCAGGCAAATGGAGCCGGCCTGAAAATTTAGGTGCCGCGGTGAATACCAGTGGTGATGAAAGTTGCCCTTTTATGCACAGTGATAATGAAACCTTATACTTTAACAGCAACGGTCAACAGGGCTATGGCAGTACGGATCTATTTTTTACGAAGAAAGTATCTGACAGCAGCTGGCTGGAAGCAGAAAATCTGGGTTACCCCATTAACACTATTGATGATGAAGGCTCCCTGATTGTTGCAGCAGATGCTGTAACGGCCTATTATGCCAGCGACCGCAGCGACAGCAAAGGCGGATTGGATGTATATACTTTTCAAATGAGAGAAGATATCCGCCCTTTAAAAACCTTGTGGGTAAAAGGGAAAGTATTTGATAAAAAAACACAGGCCGGCTTACCCTCGTCTGTGGAACTAACGGATATCAAGAGCCGAAATATTATCAGTAAATTACAAACCGATGAAGAAGGCAATTACCTGATTACCTTACCCGAAGGAAAAGATTATGCATTCAGCGTAAACCGCAAAGGCTATTTATTTTACTCTGATAATTTTTCATTGAGTAATCATCCGGCCGACTCAGTTTATAATAAAGATATTCCGCTGCAGCCTTTGGAAGCCGGTGCCGTAATTGTTTTAAAAAATATTTTCTTCGATACTAAAAAATTTGAGCTGAAACAGGAATCTGTGGTGGAATTAAACAAAGTGGTGCAGTTGTTAACCGACAACCCCAATTTAAAAATACAGATCAGCGGATTTACTGATACTATTGGCCAGCCAAAAGACAATTTACTACTATCTAATAACAGGGCTAAAACCGTAGTGGATTATTTGGTAAGCAAGGGCATTGCCAATCCAAGACTTATTTTTAAAGGACTGGGCAGTGCCAAACCCATTGCAGATAATACTACCGAAGCCGGTAAGGCACAAAACAGGAGAACCGAACTTTCTGTAATCAGCAATTGATATTTTTATTAATATTGTTCACCGTACGCTATGAACAATGACCTGCTATACCAGATCGCACTAACCATGGTGCCCCAAATTGGCGATGTACACGCCAAAGCCCTCATCAATATTTATGGTGATGCACAAGCTGTTTTTAAAGCCAGAAAGAAAGACCTGGAACTGATTGAAGGAATTGGTACCATGCGTGCTAAAAGCATTAAAGATTTTGTTGCATTTGATATTTGTGAAACGGAAATGCAGTTCATAGAAAAATATAAGATCGCCCCTTTATTTATCTCCGATAAAAATTATCCTCAACGCTTATTGAATTGTTATGACAGTCCGCCCTTATTATATTACAGAGGAACAGCCGATTTAAATACATCAAAGATTGTAGCGGTGGTGGGCACCAGAAATAACAGCGAGTATGGAAAAAATATTACGGAAAAATTAATTGAATCATTTGCTGAACAAAATATTTTAGTTGTAAGCGGACTGGCATTTGGCATTGATACCATTGCCCATAAAGCCGCATTAAAAAACAATCTGGCTACAGTAGGTGTACTGGCACATGGGTTAGACAGAATTTATCCGCTGCAAAACAAAACCCTGGCCAAACAGATGACAGAACAGGGAGGATTGCTGACTCATTTTATAAGCAATACCATTCCCGACAAACAGAATTTCCCCAAAAGAAACCGAATTGTTGCAGGTATCTGTGATTGCATTATTGTGATAGAAAGTGGGCTTCGTGGTGGTTCTTTAATTACTGCAGAACTGGCCAATGGCTATAATAAAGATGTTTTTGCCATACCCGGCCGAACGATCGACAGCAAAAGTGAAGGTTGCAATTATCTGATCAAAAATAATAAAGCGGCTCTCATAAATACAGCAGAAGACCTGCTGGAGAATATGGGCTGGAATGAACAGAAAAAGAAAACGGTTAAAAAGCAAAGAGAATTATTTATTGAGCTTACTGCCGATGAAAAAGTTATTACGGACATTTTGCAGTTGAAAGAAAATATTCAGATAGATGAGCTGTATTTTAAGAGTGGTTTAAGCAGCAGTGCGGTGGCGCAGGCTTTACTAATGCTGGAAATGCAGGGTGTAGTAGTAAGCCTGCCTGGTAAAATATACAAACTGACCTGAGCCCGCCCTGAATTTTTAATTTTTAAATTTTTAATTATTGCTCTATCTTTGCCTATGGCAACAATAATTAACTCCGCTGCGCAAAGCAAATCAAAAAGATTTTTCGGTGAAGGCTTAACGTTTGATGACGTACTACTTATGCCTGCCTATTCCCAAATTTTACCCAGAGACGTGGACATTAAAACCCAGCTCACCAAGAGTATCACCCTTAATGTGCCCATGCTGAGTGCAGCTATGGATACCGTTACGGAAGCGGCTCTGGCAATAGCTTTAGCCCGTGTGGGTGGTTTGGGCATCCTGCATAAAAACATGAGTATCGATCAGCAGGCCGAACAGGTGCGTAAAGTAAAGCGCAGTGAAAGTGGTTTAATTATTGACCCCGTTACCCTTAGACCGGATGCCACCATTGGTGAAGCCCTGCGTTTAATGAGGGAAAATAAAATTGGTGGAATTCCAATTGTTGATGCCAATCAACTGTTGGTGGGCATACTTACCAACCGCGATCTTCGCTTTGAAACCAATTACAAAGCCAAAGTGAGTACGGTAATGACCAAGGATAATTTGTTTGTTGCCCCTGAAGGCACCGATATAAAAAAAGCCGAACAGTTATTTAAACAAACCAAGGTTGAAAAATTACCTATTGTAAATAAACAGGGCAAGCTGATTGGCTTATTTACTTATAGCGATATTTTAAAATTAAAATCAAATCCCAATGCGGTAAAAGACAGTAAAGGACGTTTACTGGTAGGCGCCGGCGTTGGTATTACAAAAGACAGTTTAGACAGGGTTGCCGCATTAAACAGTTTTGGTGTGGATGTAATTTGTTTAGACAGTGCGCATGGCCATACCAAAGGAGTGATCAGCACATTAAAAGAGATTAAAAAAGCATTTAAAAATATCCAGGTCATTGCCGGCAATGTAGGTACAGGAGTGGGTGCAAAAGCATTGGCCGATGCAGGAGCAGATGCCGTTAAAGTAGGAATTGGCCCCGGTTCAATTTGTACCACCAGAATTGTTGCCGGAATTGGTGTTCCTCAAATTACTGCAGTAATGGAAGCCGCAGCAGCTTTAAAAAATACTAAATGCGGTATCATCAGCGATGGTGGTATCCGTTATACCGGTGATATGGTAAAAGCATTAGCCGCAGGTGCCACTTGTGTAATGATGGGTAATGTGTTTGCAGGTACAGAAGAAAGCCCCGGTGAAACCATTATTTACGAAGGCCGCAAGTTTAAACAATACCGCGGCATGGGTTCATTAGGTGCCATGGCACAGGGCAGCAGCGACCGTTATTTTCAGGATGTGGAAGATGATATTAAAAAGTTTGTACCCGAAGGTATTGAAGGCCGTGTGGCATTTACAGGTTACTTAAGAGAAGTGGTGCATCAGTATACCGGCGGATTACGTGCAGGTATGGGCTATTGCGGTGCCAGCAATATCAAAGAATTACAGAAAGCTACTTTTGTAAAAATCACCAATGCAGGTATGACCGAAAGCCATGCACATGATATTGCGATTACAAAGGAAGCTCCAAATTACAGCAGATAAAACATTCAATACACAACAATCAATATTCAATGTTCAATTAAATGCAGCGTAAAATATTACTGCTCACCCTGAATATTGAGCATTGATTGTTGAATATTTTATAACAGTATTCACAAAGCCATATCACTAATTTCTGTAAATTTCCAGTCAATACATTCTGCATGAAAAAAAACATCCGAAAAATATTCTGCTCCGCATTTTTCATTGTTTATTTTTCATTGCTCATTGTTCATTCTGCTTTTGCTCAAGACTCTTCACATTTAAGAATATCATTACTCACCTGCACCCCCGGAGAAGAATTGTATTCTACATTCGGGCATAGTGCATTCAGGATTGTTGACAGCAGCAGTGTAACTGATGTGGTATACAACTATGGCACTTTTAATTTTGATGATGAAGGCTTCTACCTCAAATTTATCAGAGGAAAATTATTGTATTATGTATCGGCAGAAAATTTTGCCGATTTCAGGTATGCCTATGAAGCTACCAACCGTGGTATTACAGAACAGGTACTTAATTTAACTGCCGCAGAAAAAACTGCAGTGCAGCAGTTTTTAAATAATAACCTGCGCCCCGAAAACCGTTCTTATAAATACGATTTCTTTTTTGACAACTGTACTACGAGGCTACGGGATATTCTCAAAAAAAATCATGATTCTTCCTTTACACTACAACCTGTGATGCCAGCCGGCACTACTTTCCGCCAGGCCATTTATCAATACCTTGATAAAAACAATAAAGACTGGAGTAAACTGGGTATAGATATTTTATTAGGCAGCCGTTGCGATGGTGTGATGAGTGCAACCGATATGCAGTTTTTACCTGATAACCTGATGAAGAGTTTGGATACTGCAGGTAAATCCATGATCATATCACATCAGGATTTATATCCGGTGAATCAGGCCAATAATAAAGTGGGATTATTTACCCCACTGATTTTGTTCACTCTATTGCTGTTGTTTATTGCAGCCATCAGTTTTGTAAAAAACAAGTATGTGCAAATTGCCTTACAGGGGTTTGATGGGTTATTGTTTTTTACTGTGGGAACACTGGGTATCATTTTAATTTTTATGTGGTGGGGTACTGATCACAGTATGACTAAAAATAATTTCAATTTAATATGGGCCTGGCCCACACATTTCATCATTTCGTTTTTTACAGGCAGTAAAAAAAACTGGGTAAAAAAATATTTTGCATTTACCACTGCTGGGTTGGCAATAGTATTACTGGCATGGTTCTTTCTGCCACAGCATATGAACACCGGATTGTTACCGTTGGTATTACTGCTGATTTACAGAAGCAGTACAAAATGCATTGGCAACTAGGCAGCCCGGATATAGAAGAAAAAATCAGCCACGGATTTCACAGATTTACACGGATTACGAAAAGACTGTTTCAGTGCTTCAGTGACTAAATATTTTGAACCATATAAAATGCAAACAAAAAATTTCAATTATCAGTCTGCCAATATTTTTTACCGTGTTACTGGCAGCGGGAAGCTGGTGGTTTTACTGCATGGCTTTGGTGAAGACGGAAGTATTTGGGATAAGCAAATTGATTTTTTACAAGCGCATTGCCGGCTCATTATTCCAGATTTGCCGGGCAGTGGCCAATCTGATTGTATTGCCGACATGCGCATTGAAGGCATGTGCGAGTTAATAAAAGAGATCATAAACATTGAGCTGCTCCGCCAACCGGCGGAGGGGGTAACTGTATTAGGACATAGCATGGGCGGTTACATTACTTTAGCATTGGCAGAAAAATATCCTGCTTTACTAGATGGTTTTGGTTTAATTCATTCCACTGCATTTGCAGATGATGATGCAAAAAAAGCTGCCCGTGCAAAAACCATTGAATTTATTGCCAGCAATGGAGCCTATACATTTTTAAGAACTGCAATCCCGGGTTTATTCAGTGAAAGCTGGTCGGCAGAACATCAGGATGAAATTGATAAACTGGTAGAAAAGTCCAAACAATTTACCCCTGCAGCATTGATCAAATACTATCAGGCAATGATTGACCGGCCCGACAGGACTGCTGTACTCAAAAACTTTTCCCGGGCTATTTTGTTTATCATCGGGGCCCATGATAAAGCGGTTCCATTTGAACTAAGCCTGAGGCAAACACCACTGCTGCAACTCGGTTATATTCATATCCTGCGCAACAGTGCCCATATGGGTATGTGGGAAGAGGCCAACAAAATGAATGCGGCCATACTGGCATTTTTACAAAGGGCAACCTGAATCAGGTTTATGCCGTTTTAATCCGCAGTAATGCTGCTGCATCAAGAAATTTTTTTTAACAGACCGGTATTGGTAAGATAATTGCTGTATTTGGTTATCTTTTATGAATGGTACTGATAAGGCAGCAGTTTATATTATTTTGAGGTCTTTATTTTTATAATGTAGTGTATGAAGAAATTGTTTTTGGTGTTTGTATTATTACTGGCTTTTGCAAATGTATTTGCCAACCATATCTCGGGTGGCGAAATGATTTATCAATATCTGGGGCCGGGGTCCACACCCAATACTAAAAGATATAAAATCACTTTAAAATTATTCAGGGATAATAACGGAGGCGGAGCAGCAATGCCTACCAGTGTATACATCGGTATTTTTAATAACGATGATGGCACTCAGGTTAATGGTGGTTATTACAATGTAAATATTACCAGTACCGACAATGTGCCTGTTACTACTCCTCCAACCTGTATGACCAACCCTCCTGCACTGAATTACAGTGTGGGTATATTTGAGTTTAATGTAGACTTACCTAATAATGTAAATGGATATACAACAGGATACCAAACCTGTTGCAGAACTTTTCCTTTACAAAATGTGCTCACTCAAAACCAGCCAGCACAGGGTGAAGGCTCCACTTATTCCTGCAAAATACCCGGCAGTAATCAATTGCCTTCTGGTAATAACAGCAGTCCGCAGTTCTCCACACTGTTAACACCTGTTTGCCATGGTAACAGTTTTACTTTTGATTTTAGTGCTACTGATCCCGACAGAGATTCTCTCGTTTATTATTTCTGTGATGCTTTTAACAGGGGCGCTTCTACCAGTTCGCAAAATGTAAACCCTACTGCTCCACCCTATGTACCGGTAGGATATATCAATGGTTTCACCGGTAGTAACCCGCTGGGATCAAGAGCTGTATTAAACAGAAATACAGGAATTATAACCGGTATTGCCCCTGATGATGTGGGCAAGTATGTAGTATGTGTTTGTATTGATGAATACAGAAATGGTATTTTGATTGGCAATCATAGAAAAGATTTTATTATAAATGTTGCCGACTGCGATATTGCAAAAGCCACGCTATTATCTGTATATCCAGCATGCGATGGTTTTACTAAATCATTTTCTAATCTTTCACCCAGCCCGGCCATTCAAACCTACGACTGGGATTTTGGAGATGGTGGCACATCACAACAAACAGATCCAACGCATACATACCTTGCCGCAGGCGATTATGTTTTAAAACTGGTGGTCAACAGAGGGCTGGCCTGTTCAGATTCCACTACATCTATTGTAAAAGTATATCCGGGGTTTTTTCCTGATTTTGAAGTGCTGGGCCAATGTAAAAACACTCCTATTCAATTTCGCGATAAAACCACTGCCGTATACGGCAATGTAAATTTATGGAAATGGAATTTTGGCGATCTGTTTTCTACTACCAATACTGCTGTAATAAAAGATCCGGTACATACTTATAACAACTCCGGCAATTATGATATCACATTTATTGTATCCAGCAGTAAGGGTTGTATCGATACATTAAAAAGAACCATTGCGATTACCGACCAACCTGCATTAACCATCAGCAGAGATACTTTAATCTGTAGTGTGGATACCTTGCAATTGCAGGCAGTGGGCACAGGTAATTTTTTATGGAGCCCCAATTATAATATCAGCAATCTCAATATCGCTAATCCTTTAGTGAGTCCTGATGTAACCACCACTTATTCGGTACAACTAACAGATCCTTATGGCTGTGTAGGCAATGCTACAGTAAAAGTGAGTGTGGTAAATTTTGTTACGCAATCGGCGCAACCTGATACCACTATTTGTAAAACAGATGCGATAGTACTGCGTTTAAACAGCGATGCATTGTATTATCAGTGGACAGAAATTCCGGCAGGCAATACGCTCAGCAACCCCAATATTAAAAACCCTGTTGCCATACCGATAACGAATACCCGATATCATGTAGTGAGCAGTATTGGAAAGTGCCAGGCACAGAGTGATATTACCATACAGGTGGTACCTTATCCTAATGCCAATGCAGGTGCTGATCAAACGATTTGTTTTGGACTGTCGGCTTTTTTAAATGCCAGTGGAGGCAGTTCTTACTCCTGGTCGCCGGCAGCATTTTTAGATAACCGCTTAATACCAAATCCAAAAGTTGTTACTCCAACTGCAACTATACAGTATGTTGTTACAGTTACCGATGTATTGGGATGTCCCAAACCTGCAAGAGATACGGTAATTATAAATGTTGCTAAAATAAAAGCTGATGCGGGACCAAGGGATACTTCTGTAGTAATTAATCAACCTCTATTATTAACTGCTACGGGCAGTACCAATTATTTGTGGAGCCCGGCTACCTGGTTAAGTAATACAGGTATTGCCAGTCCGGTAGCATTACCACAAAATAATATTGAATACATTGTAAAAGTGAGTAATAATTTTGGCTGCTTTGATTTCGACAGCATCAGGGTAAAAGTATTTAAAGTGGAACCGGGATTTTATGTACCCAATGCATTTACGCCCAATGGCGATAGTAAGAATGATTTATTCAGACCGATAGCATTAGGTATGAAAACGCTTGATGTATTTAAAGTATACAACCGCTGGGGCCAACTAATGTACAGCAATACTGATATGAATAGTGGCGGATGGGATGGCAGTTTTGCCGGTAAAGCACAAGACCCTGCCACTTATGTTTGGTATGCCGAAGGCACTGATTACAACAATAAAAAAATAAAACAGAAGGGTGCTGTAGTGCTGGTACGATAGTGGATAAAAATACTCTTTACCTAAAACGCCGTTACTTTGAAAAGACGGCGTTTTTAGTTAGTTTTAGGGCTAATCAAGATGTGTACTTCTTTATGAAGCGAATTTTATTGCTCTGCCTTTTTATTGTTGCAGTTTCAGATGTATTTGCCACGCATATTATTGGCGGAGAAATGCGGTATGAATATATTGGGCCGGGTGCTGCGCCTAATACCAGATTGTACCGCATCAGGCTTTTATTATTAAAGGGTTCAAGTACTGCAGGAGCTGCTCTTCAATCTCAATATGTGGTGGGTGTTTTTGACAATGATAACGGTCAAAAAGTGATTGGGACAGCTGCAAACAATAACTGGTTGGCCGTTGAAGATTTTACAGGTACTTTACCTGTTCCTGTAATAGCTTCCCCATGTATACAAAATCCTCCTGTTCTGGGATACACTTATAAGCGATATTCTTTTACTATTGAATTGCCCAATAATAATAATGGTTATACTGTTGCCTTTCAAACTTTCAGCAGACAAAATTCCAATAACATTCAAAATAATCAGGGCTCTACTTATTCCTGTGTGGTTCCCGGGCTAAATGTATTACCAACCCCTTCAGACAATTCACCTGAATACAAACTACCTGTATCTGTAATTTGCGAAAATTCTCCATTCACTCTTGATTTTAGTGCAACTGATATAAATGCAGGGGATTCATTAGTGTATAATTTTTGTGATGCTTATAACGGAGGTGCTGCAAATGGTGCAAGTTTTGATAATCCTGCCGGGCCACCATATGGCTCTGTAGTTTATACTCCTCCGTATAATTCTTCCATACCCTTAGGCTCATTAGCAACTATAAACTCTCATACCGGAATAATTTCGGGCATTGCCCCAACCGGTGGACAGTACGTGGTTTGTGTTTGTGCTTCAGTGTATCGTGCAGGTGTATTACTTTCGGTACACAGAAAAGATTTGATAGTTGAAGTATCTGGATGTATCCCTTTAAAAGCCAATCCCAATTTTGACCCGATTACCTGCGATGGTTTTACTGTAACTTTTACCGAAAGCAGTACAGGCGGCCCCGATACTTTTTTCTGGGATTTTGGTGATCCAACAAGTGGAGCAGCTAATACTTCTACCCTGCAAGTACCTACACATACATTTACAAATGCAGGTATTTTCAATATTAAATTAGTTGTTTCTAAAGCAGGCCTATGTGTTGATTCAATTGTAAAACCTATTAGCGTATTCCCAGGCTTTGTACCCAATTTTACCACGGCGCCCACACTTTGTGTTGGCCAGCCTGTTCAGTTTACAGATGCCACCACTACTGCTTATGGTGTGGTAGACAGCTGGCGCTGGGATTTTGGTGATCTTGCCACATTAGCCGATACGAGTCATTTGCAAAACCCAGTATACACTTATGCACCGGCAGGAACTTATACGGTTGAATTAATTGTTACCAACAGTAAGGGATGTAAAAACACCATTACTAAAAACGTTGTGATTTCAGATCCTCCTCTAGTGGATGTATTTCCATCGGATACTATTTACTGCAGTTTGGATACCTTGCAATTACATGCCACAGGAGCAGGAACTTATAGCTGGACACCGGCAATTAATATTATTGGAGCCACAACAGCTAACCCATTCGTGTATCCTACAACAGCAACAAAATACTATGCCATATTAACCAATGCATCGGGTTGCAGCAGTAAAGATTCTATTACCGTTACACCCAAATCAGATTTGAATAACAGTGTTGTGGCCAACCCACTCAATATTTGCGAAGAAGATACTTTACAATTATCGGGCAGTAGTAATTATGCGCCCAATGTAAGTTGGCAATGGTCGCCTGCAGCTACAGTGGAATTTCCCACACAACAAAATACAAGGGCATTTCCTCTTGTTAATACAACATATACTTTAACCACCACCTGGGGCAAAAACTGTATGGTGCAATCCAGCAAAGCTATTGTGGTAAAACCATTGGCCATTCCCTATGCCGGACCTGATGTGGCTATTTGCGGCGGGCAACAATCGGTTCAATTAGCAGCAGGCGGAGGTGTTACTTATCAATGGAGCCCTAGTACCGGATTAAGCAATGCAAATATTGCTAACCCCGTTGCTTCACCAGTTACCACCACCACTTATACTGTTGCAGTAGGTGTAACAGGTTGCCCTAAAACCAGAGTAGACACATTGATTGTAAACGTAAGTGCCAAGCCGGTACTTGCAACACTTAATGATACCCTAATTTGCAATATTGATACTTTACAATTGACCACTACCGGAGTAGGTAATTTTACCTGGAGCCCCAATTATAATATCAGCAGTACTACAGTTCAAAGTCCACTGGTTAGTCCTGATGTACCTACCACCTACTATGTTCAGGTTACAGATGCATATGGTTGCTATAACAGAGATACTGTTTTTGTAAATGTAAAAGATCATGTAAGCCTATTTGCAGGTAATGATACCACCATCTGCCGCACTGATGGATTCTTATTACATATGGTGAGTGATGCTTTGTCTTATAAGTGGACACCCGCCATTTATTTAAGCAGTGATACTGCCAAACACCCGTTTGCAAAACCATTGACCACTACCACCTATCATGTGGTGGGTAATATTGGCCAGTGCCAGAGCCAGGATGATATCACTATTAAATCGGTTCCCTACCCTGCAGCCAATGGCGGGGCAGATACCAGTTTATGCCCGGGATTTTCCACCCGATTACATGCCACAGGAGGCAGCAGTTATTTATGGAGTCCGGCAACTTATTTAAGCGATAAATTCAGTGCCGATCCATATGTAACCAACCCTGCTGCAAGTATTCGCTACGAGGTGGCTGTTACCGATACTTTGGGTTGCCCCAAACCGGTAAAAGATACGGTATGGGTAAATGTGTATCCTAAAGTAATTGCTAATGCAGGCCCGCGTGATACTACTGCAGTATTGGGTCAACCGATATTGCTAAATGCTACAGGTGGAGTAAATTATTTATGGGCGCCCCCAACCTGGTTAAGTAATGCGGGTATTTATAATCCGGTTGCATTGCCTCAAGACAATATGAGGTATGTTGTTACCGCTATTTCACCGGGTAATTGTATTGGCACCGATACTATTGATATTAAATTATTCAAGGTAGATCCGGATATGTTTGTGCCCACCGCATTCACCCCTAACGGAGATGGCAATAATGATATTTTTAAACCCATTTTAATAGGCATGAAGGGCTTGAATTATTTTAAGGTATTCAACCGATTCGGGCAGTTATTGTACAGCACTACCGATATTGGCAAAGGATGGAACGGTACTTTATCGGGCAAGGGACAAGACCCCGGTACCTATGTATGGGTGGCAGAAGGCGTAACCTATACCGGAGAAATTAAATTTAAAAAAGGGTATGTGGTGCTCATCCGTCAATAGTACATTGTTTAATAAATGATAGTAAAAAAGCTTTGGTGACTACCAAAGCTTTTTTATTTGTGCCACAGGGTGTAATTTGCATACATGAATACCATTGTACTAATAACAGGAGCTACTTCAGGTATAGGCAAAGCCTGTGCAGAAAAATTTGCTGCAGCAAAAAACGACCTTATCATTACCGGCAGAAGACAGGAAAGGCTGGAAGTCTTGAAAACTGAACTCGAGTCTGCATATGGCATTAAAGTGCTTACCTGCTGTTTTGATGTACAGGATAAAGCAGCCGTATTCAACACCATCAATAACCTTCCAGCTGAGTGGAAAAATATTGACCTGCTGATTAATAATGCCGGCCTGGCTTTAGGCAAAGACAGTTTTGAAGAGGCCGATATGGACGATTGGGATACCATGCTGGACACTAATGTAAAAGGGTTGATTTATGTAAGCCGGGCTATCTTGCCTTTTATGATAGCAAAAAACAAGGGCCATATCGTAAATATAGGATCTATAGCAGGCAAGCAGGTGTATGAAAAAGGCAATGGCTATAATGCCAGCAAATTTGCAGTGGACGCCCTTACCAAGGCCATGCGTATTGACTTGCTGAAATATAATATCAGGGTAACCGGCATTCATCCCGGAGCGGTGGAAACAGAGTTTTCGGTAGTGCGTTTTAAGGGTGATAAAGACAAAGCAGATGCAACTTACAAGGGTATTACGCCTCTTACCGGTGCCGATATAGCCGGTATCATTTTTTATTGTACTTCACTGCCGGCTCATATTTGTATTAATGATCTGGTGGTTACTCCCACCCAACAGGCAGATTCTTATTATTTTTTCAGGAATCCATAGCCATTAATAGTGCATTGAACATTAATAAAAACCATATGCATTATTTAACCTAACTGGCACAATATTGGTACTTATAGACCGTTGAAGTGCTGAGGTAGTTTTTTTAGCCGTTTTTCTATGAAATTTCGGTTAAATGTCGTAAAATTGTAATATCCTAATACCAAACTGAAAGAACAAATGAAAAACCGCACTATATTTTCAGCATTACTTTCCATTTTTTTATCTGTGGGTTATACTCAGGCGCAGGACGTAATTCGTCAGGCACCTTGTACCAATGCGGGTATTATGCACCAGGCCGACAGCGTGAAGCAGGAATTAGCCAAACAAGGATTTGTGGTAGTAAAAGAAGCTTCAATGGAAATGGAAAGCGAATACGAAATGCCGGTTATTGTTCCCTTAACACAGGGCAGCTGGTACCAATTTGTTTTTATTGGAGATGTATCCTCTAAGTTATATGAAGTAAGAATGTTTGACTGGGACGAAAAGCAGGTGGTGTACCAGAAAAAAATGTGGGGTGATGTGGACGGAAATGTGATCAGCTATTCTTATATCCCTAAATTTTCGGAATACCATATGATTAAACCGCTTCAGGTGAATAAGAAGAAAAAGAATTTATGTGGTTATGTTATGCTGCTTAAAAAAGTAGCCAAATAATTGAATTTGTTTTTGCCTGATTATAATATTTTAAGTGCCCCGAATTTTGGGGCTTTTTTATGGTACCTGCTGCAAGTTTAATCTATGCCTGATCTGCTGAAATAAGAAGGTCCGCAACAATCAAGCTGCGGACCTCTATTAACAAAATACTTTATATACTTTTCTTACTTTACTAATTCACCATCTTACTGTGCCAGCGAAATATTTACTTTAACCCCTGCCCTGGTATTGGTTATGGGTGCACTGGATGAGATGTATGGAATCACTCTTCTCTGATCGTAGTACAACTGTATTTTAACCCTGTTGTTTAAATAATAATCAATAGTAGGGAAAATACTGATTTCTTTACTACCACCGGTGGCAAAATTATTGTCCTGATCTAAGCGGCTGTTTGCAGTAACATTATCCCTGATCTTGAGTCCCATTTTAAAGCTGATCTCATTCTGCAGTTTGCTGGCACCGTTTTTAGCATCTTTACTTTGCAGCATTTTAGGCAAAGGAATATTGAATGGCATACGTAAGCCTCTTTTACGGTAGCCGGCATCAATACTGAATTCGGTGCTTCTTACTTCACTCAACTGAAAATCGATCAAACTCAAACTTAACTGCCTGGTTTTGGCGTATTCAAATTTAAACTGGAACTGATTGGTGAACTCAAGATTAACACCTACTAACGGAGTAAACTGTTCGCCCAATGAAATATTAGGTACTAAGAAATACGGTATAAAGTTTTTAGAAATGGTATCGTAAAAAGAAGGGTACCCATATCTGGAAACATCCTGATATAATAATGCAGAGGTAAATCCATTCATACTGAGGTTACCGGTGTAGCCATGTGATAAAGTAAAGTTGGTAAATATTTTATCCAACCCTTTTACACGGCTAAGGCCATTATAATCCAGTTTCCAGTTTAGTTTAGGAATGATATCGCGGAACGGATTAGATTTTATGTTGGCATTGTTCTGTCTTATTGTGGATACTGTTGTGGCATCTTCGCCGGTATAGGCTGCAATAAATGCCGGCACCAACACATCCACGGCATACCTGCCATAACCATAATAGTATCCATCTGCACCTACCCTGTTTTGTGTATAAGGATTGGCTTTACCCAAGCGGTTAGATAATATCAAACGGTTATCCTGGAATTTTTTAAAGGTTTCGGAAACCCTGTTAGGATCAAATTTTCCAAACAATGTTTTGTATGAAATATAACTTACTTCAAATCCACCACCCGCATAAGGATTGAGGTGACCAAATTTATAATTGGTTCCCCCGCTGGTATCTGCATAGCGGAATGTTTCTGAATAATTTTTATTGAAAGTCTTTTTAAGATTCAAAGAGATTGTAAGATCCTTAACCGGTTCCAACTGCGCAGTAAGCGTAATGGTTTGATTAAAGTTTTGGGTAAACAAAGAGTTGAAAGTACTGTCCTTTGTTATCAATCCTTTTTTGGCCGCCTGATTTAACCAGTTGGTATCGGGTTGTTTTCCAATAATAAAATCAACACCCGGCGCCATGCTTTTCCAGTTCTGTCCTATATAAGAAGTACTATCGGAATAGCCCGGCAATCTTGTATTGGCATTTTCAGAAATGGTTCCGCTTACCTGCTTAATGCTGGTGAGTAATTTTCCAAAAGCCTTTTCAAAACCACCAACATAAGGCATTGCATTCTTATCAATGATCTTACGTTTTTTAATGATTTTTTTACCCGTTTTGGTAATGATGGTATCTTTTACTCTGGTAATACGGTTTCTCCATTTCTCTCTGTCTTCAATATTAGAAGGTTGTTCTAACTGGCGCAGCCATTTAGATTTATTGTACAAACGGGTAAAATCCATTTGTAAGGAACCTTCTTTTTGCTGTCCGTTTTCAATGATATTACCCAGGTTAACTGCCAGCCTTGATGCGCCCATCCAGCGGTAAGTAGCCTGATAGCTTACATTCATGGTGGTCCAGTCCAACAATGGGAATTTAGCCGTAGGTAAGGTATAGGTAAAATTAGCGGTGTGATTGTACACTGTATTTCTTCCACCTTTCATAAAGTTTTTCCAAACACTGTCTTTCTTTATTTTATTATCCAGTCGGCCTGCAGGTTCATCAATCCTTGAATTGTTTACGGCAGTTAAATCAAAGTTGATGGATTTGGTAAAGTTCCAGCGTAAAATATAATCACGTTGAAAAACAAAATACTTGTCATAGGTTTCGGGGATGGAATATTTGGATGCGCCCACACTTCTTGGCCGTATAGCACCAAACTGGCGGTTTACATCTGCCCTGAAACTTAGTGTAGAAGGCACCAGATTAAAATTAAAATCTTTCAGCAGATCAAACCAATGGGTTTTGGTTTTGCGGAATATTTTTTTAAAGGGCTCAAAACTTAATGGTTGCGGCGCAAAATTATAGCCCAGTACACCATGGTGTTTGGTAACTTCATTATTTTCTATCAGCGGGCTATGACTTTTTGTATTGAGATACGAATAACTCACATCAAAATTTGAAACGTCATAAATTTTCGGCTTCTTATTATTAGTACGGTTCTTACGCACATTGGTAAAATTCACTGTGGTAGTAGCCGTAAAATCAACTGCATCATTTTTAATAGAATCGCGTTGTGATTTTGCAGCTGTCTTTAATTTGTCTTTCAGTTTCACATCCAAATCATAGGCATCATATTGAGGTGTGCTTAATGATTGTGAGTAGCTGGCAAATAAAGGAATAGATACGGCTGCTTTTTTCGGCAATAATTTACCCAATTCCAGATTAGCCGATACATCAAACTGAGTAAGGTCATCTCTGTACCGTTCGTTTACACGTTGTTCCAAAGTACCGAATCCGCTGGTATGCTTATTACCAGAAACAGATATGGTACCCAAATCAGACAAAGTAAGATCCATTCTTCCGAGAGCAGCCCAGCCACCATTTTCATCAATACTCATCAACCGCAATTCGTTTACCCATATTTCACCACAGGCACCTGCCAGTTGATTGGTATTTTCTACCCCAATTAATATACCTCTGACTTCAGCAAGGTTCGGACTTCCAATTACCGCATACTCCTGTCCGTTAGTCTGGGCCTTAGAGTATATTTTTGATACCAGTGCCAGCGGATCGGCGTTACGGGTTTGTTTTAATTGTATCAAACTCTGCAGATCGATGTCGAGCGCATTTTGTCCCAGCCACAATGAATCGTTATACTCATTACTATTGGGATCCATACTTGAAGCCGCAGGCTTGGTTTGATAGAGCGGAATTCTTATCTGGTAATAGTTATTTACAAAATCAGTACCAATACGAATTACAGCAGTAAGGTCTTTATCATTTAAACTGCTGCCCACTTTTTGTGCTTTTTCGGAGTGGATATACATTGCCAGTTTACGGTACTGACGAAGGTCTTTGTTGGCAAAAGCCTGAAACACCCCTCTGGCTTCTCCCTTGGGTAAATTACAGAACTGCAAACTCATGGCCTGCTCATTCTGCAGCAGGTTAATACCATTGCTGCTGAGTGTTTGCTGCCTTTCAATTTCACGCGGTGTGCGGTAAGGGAAGGGTGTACGTTTATCGTTTTCTTCAATATTTACGGCACCTACTGTAAAGCTGGCTACTCCCGGCACCAACGGAGAATAAAGACCAGTAGTATCAATTTTATTTTTAAATGTACGCCATACATTACGGGCCAGTTGCAGTTCACCAAAACGTAGCGTAACACTATCCGCAAAATCGGTTAAGAACATACGGATGAAGCGGATGGATTTAAAATCGGGGATATTGCCAACCTTTCTGTTATAGTCACCAATAGGTATGCGGAACTGGTACCAGGTTTCGGGCCTGCTTGTTCCATCTACTAAAGACACCGACACTACTTTTTTATCTACGATATAATTATTACCAATGCTCATTTCTGTTGCATTAGTAGGTTTAATATCTACTATGTACTGAAAATATTCTTCCGTTTGATTTAAAGTATTGTCTCTGTTCAGATCTTCTGCATCGGGGTATAGTGTTGCAGCCGATGAAAAAGTTTCGCCATTAGCAGCAATGGGTGAGTTACCCTGCGGGTTATTAAAGTTTTTATACCTACCCAATATACCTAAAGACTGCTGGTCGTAATCGGCACCACGGTAATTATGAAAGTTATCAGTAGAAGGATCTTTCAGCGCATCTAAATACACTTTAGAACTTGCACCAAAAGTGGTTCTTAACTGAGTAAGATAGGTGTTGCGTTTGTTAACTTCTGCAGTATCATCCAGGCCGTCTAATCCCACATCCTGATATACCCTGTCATCAGAATTATTACTGAAGGCATTGGTAACCTGAATGGGATTACGTGGCACTTTACCCCAGGTAGAATTATCCATCGGAGATGGTGCATTGGGCGTATTCAATCCGTTTTCGTAAAAACGTTTACCGTCTTTTAAAATATCTTCTGATACATTACCCAGGTTAAAATATAATTTACCACCTGCTGAATTGGCGATATCAGGATTTTTGACAGATTTAATAAAAGGATCCTGTAACCAGAATTCGATGAACTCGATATTGCTGGTTTCAAAATCTGTTTGATCAATATTGCGCATCAACCCGCCCCAGCGTTTAGTAGGGTTCGTTAGTTTACCATTGGCGGCAACATTTGCATCGTCGAAATTATAAGGTCCTTTATCTGTAGGGTAATAAGACAGATCGAAGGTTTGCAAAAAGCTTTCGCCAAAACCCGTTGACCGCTGAGGGAAAATTTCTTTTTGATATACCTGTCTTACTCTTGGATCACTTAACTCTATTCTGTCGGAAGATAATGGATTATTAGATCCTTTGTATTGCTGTAAGGTTTGTTCAATTTGATACCAGGCTAATTTGGCCCTGTTTTTACCATAAGCAATATCATCGTTAGAGGCAGCTTCAGGGAACAGCACATTTCCTATACGGTCTGTTGCGCCCTGCGGTGTGGTGGCCAGTGCCCAAATATTTTGGGGGAAGCGTAGATCGATACCCGATTTACTGCTTTCAAAATCGTCGATATAAGAAGTACCGCTTGTGCCTTTTCCAATTTGAGGAGCATGACCCGGTTTCAGGTAAGCCAGTTCGCCATATGCATTGATATTTGATGGCCCTGTTGCCTGATAAAAAGGAAGTTTATCCAGCAGTTTGGTTAAACGCGGAATATCTTTTTTATAGCTCAGGTCTAATCCATACATGGTATTACGGATAGGATCTTCGCCTAAATTAGTTTTATTAAAAAATGGCCTTTCACCCAAACGTACGAGGGTACCACCTATAGACATTTGTTGTTTGGCCGTATTTTTAAGATTGTAATCGAAACGCAATCCTATATAATTGCGCTGCTGAATACCAAAAGAGGCATTGTTTTCGGAACTTACTTGTACAGGCAATCCGGAATTGATGATGGCGGCATTAATGATTTTAATAGTTCCCAGATCGTAGTTGATATCATAATCCACGCCTTCCATTAAGGTTCTGCCACCGGCGGTTACTATTACCGAACCACGGGGAACATTGTATCCAATGCTGATATCAGATGAGCCGGATGTTTTTGCTGATCCTTTTAAAACAAAACGGTTTAAGTTAGGGTACTGCTGCGCCACTGCTTTAATGGAATCATATAAAGCATAGAACAAAGTATCTTTTATAGTAGTGGCAGTGGGGTTGGTATAAATGCCCTGCGCCAAATCGCGCCCAAATGGTTCCAGTACCGGAAACATGATACGACTGTACTGAGAAAAAACGGTATAGCCTTCCACATAGTCAAACACCCCATCCGGCTGCGGATCCAGCTGATTATTCAACCGGTCTAAATTAATTAATGAAATAATTGGGAAGCCTGCATTCTTATTGCCAAAAGGAACATAACGTTTCAGGCCCAGTCCGGGTTCCTGATACAATACATCCAGTTTAAAATCGGTGGGTGATAAAGTACCGTAGCCAATAGGATATACATTCTTCAACATCAAGCCCCAAATGGGTAAACTTGGACGTTGCGAAGTGGCTTTCAGTAATTTTAAGAATAATATTTTTTGTGTGGCGGCTGCACTATCGGGAGGAAGATCTTGCGAGAATTCACCCACCTGAAATACTTTACCATTATAAGAATATTGATACGCTACTGCTAATACCTCATCCGGTTGCAATGGCTGACTTAATGATAAGAAGCCCACTTTAGGGTGATAGGTATATTGAGTAGAATCTAATTTACGGGCAAAGGTTTTTTCAAAATCCTGCACCGGTTTTAATCCGAGGCCCAGTAAATTATTATACACCTGCGAAGAACTACGGTTACCGGGATTTGAAATAACGTTGGAATAGATGGCATTGATACCGTTGGTAGGTATCCCCGGAGTAATCAGGTTACCATCTTCACCCAAGTTGGTTAAACCCACCACATCTCTGGTTTCGGTAGTGGCGCCATTACGGTTGGTAACCCAAACTTCCATACGCAAAATCTGTATGGGCGCAGTAATGGCAGGTAAATTGCTCATTACCTTATTATAATTGGCCTTAAAATACTGGGCTAATAAGAAGTGTCGATTCTCTTCATATTCATCGGCTTTTACTTCAAATAACTGCGATGAACTTCCGCCTTGTAAATTGGTGCTTTGTCGTTGCGATTTTTGATTGGCCAGTACAGCAGTAACAAATAATTTACCAAACTGTAATTGTGTTTTTACACCAAATAATTGTTGAGCTCCGGGAATAAGTGTGCTTCGGCTGGGGAAGGACACATTGCCCAGTTCAAAACGTTTGATGATTTCGTCATCCAGTCCGGTATAATCCAGTTTCAGCTGATTGTCTTGTCCAAAATTGGCCTGTGTATTATAACTGATTGGGAATTTTAATTTGCCGCCAATATCTGCATTCACATTTACCTGTGCCTGCATATCAAAATCAAATCCGCCATTTTTTCTGGCTCTTTCAGGTAAAGTTGGGTTTTTAATATTCTGACCCTGATACCCGGCAGTAATATCAACATTACCCTGCGGGGTGATATTGATTTTGCCATTACCAAATAAGCGGTTGAATAAATTATCGTAGATAGACAGTTTGGGTTTTATTTTCCCCCGGTTGAGTATACTGGTGGTATTGGCTCTTTTTCTAAAATACTCTATTTCTGACTGGCGGCCCCTGATTTTCCAGTATTCTTCAAATGTATACGATGTGGGGGTGCGGTAATATTTATTACCTATTTTTTCATATACAATGTACTTATGCGTGGCAGCATCGTATACTACAGAATCTTTAAGGTTAGCTGGATTTTTAAGATCGTAAGTACTTTGCCTGTAATTGGCAACAGCATCTCCTCTGGTATCATGTATAGGAAAAGGCAGTTTAACATTACCTCTTGGAGAACTGGTATCAGGCGTTTGGGCAGCAGTATTTGATATGGAAAAAACGGCCAGCAATACTGACAGTACTCCACAACAAATTACTTTCGGAAAGAAATGATTTCTAATAAGCAACATCCGGTAAATCAATTAACGTAGAGTTCTATCAAATTGCTTTTAAGGCTTTTTTTATTAAATCTTCTAATTTAGATACTGCTGGTTCGGCAAGGATGATTTTTTTAATGGACGATTCGGCTTGTGGCCTTGAAATACCAAGGGCAATTAACGCTTCTAACGCATCCCGCTCCAAACTATTGCCCAAATATGGCAAAATAGTTTCATTCAGCGACTGTTTGCTCAATTTATCTTTTAATTCGAGCACCAGCCTTTCGGCAGTTTTTTTGCCAATTCCCTTCACACTTTCCAGCAATTTTACATTACCCTGCACAATGGCCCTGCAAACTTCTTCGGGTTTAAGGTTAGACAGCATCATCCTTGCAGTAGCTGCTCCAACCCCCGAAACACTGATCAGCAATAAAAAGATCTCTTTTTCGGCTTTTTCAAAAAAGCCAAATAACACATGCCCGTCTTCCTTTATCTGTAAATGAGTAAATAATTTACCCTGTTCCAACCCCTCAATATGGGAATAGGTATTGAGGCTGATATTCACTTCGTAGCCCACCCCGTTTACATCAACATAAACCTGTGCGGGGCTTTTATCAACAAATTTTCCTTGCAAGTATGCGTACATAAGTGTTATCCTGTCGGTAGCGAAATTAGGAATAATTTGCCATCATTGCTTGTAAATTACCAATAGACGTTTTTTCTGTATTTTTACCGCCATTTAAATTTAAAAATTAGCGATTTATTAAAATTCTGAATCACATGCAAAAAATTACAGCTGCAATTACATCCGTGGCAGGTTATGTGCCTGAGTACAAGCTTACCAATAAAGAACTGGAAACGATGGTGGATACCAATGATGAATGGATTAGAAC
>JBAXET010000017.1:0-33471 GCA_037140275.1 Ferruginibacter sp.
CAAAAAAAGCTGCTCCTAAGAAAGCTGCAAAAAAAGCTGCTCCTAAAAAAGCTGCTAAGAAAGCTGCTCCTAAGAAAGCTGCAAAAAAATAATACGCTTTGCTTTTTAAAGCAAAAAAATAAGGAAAAAGTCCTGGCCAAAAGCCGGGACTTTTTCTATACAACCCTCTCCTGCACTGCATTTCAGCCGAAGGCATTTTTTATTCATTTTATGCAGTAGTAATATTTATTTTTCAGTAACAATAATTTTATTAATTCCTGATCAATAAAATTATTGTCGCAATTATTTTATTTTTTTAATGCTCCTGATTTTTTTTGTACTCCTTTTTTTATTTTTAGAGGTACGCCTATTTTTTATTTTTTAAAAATCAGTCATCATTTTTTTGCTGAAACCAGTTGATAAAAATGGTCAAAAAACTCAATGTTTCAAAAATCGCCAAAACCGGTTATTTTTGATTTTATACATTTTAACATGGATAATTACCAAATTGCCGAAAATTTTTCTTTGCTCAGTAAATTGATGGATATACATGGCGAAAACAGTTTTAAAGCAAAAACTTATGCCATTGCAGCATACCATGTAGAAAACTTACCCGGACAGCTAAGCGATATGCCGTTTGAAAAAATAAGTGCAATAAAAGGCATTGGAGATGCTACGGGAAAAAAAATTATTGAGTTGTTAGAAACCGGCGAACTAAAAATTTTGCAGGATATGATCCGCAATACTCCTGCCGGAGTTATTGAATTATTAAACATAAAAGGGATTGGTCCAAAAAAAATTCATACCATCTGGAAACAGATGGAGATTGAAAGTGTGGGCGAATTATTGTATGCCTGCCAGGAAAACCGGTTGAAATTATATAAAGGCTTTGGAGAAAAAACTCAGCAGAATATTATTGAAACCATCGAATATTATTTACACAATCAGGGCAGTTATTTATACAATCAGGTGGAAGCCGTAGTGCCACAAATTACTGCCTATTTAGAAAAAATGTTTTTGCCCGAAAATGTATGTATCACAGGTTCGTTTAAACGCCAGCTGGAAACCATTGATGAACTGGAATATGTAATTAACTGCACCAACGAAATTGCAAAACCAAAATTTGTAAGTGCCAATCCCCCTGAATTGCTGGAAGAAAACCCCGACAACTTACTATATAAGCTGCTGAATGGTCTAAGGCTTCGATTATATACCGGTGCCGGAAATATGGGACAACGAATTTTTAACACTTCGGGCAACAGGGAATTTACAGACAGTTTCCTTTTCCGGTTTCCCAATACAAACTTTTCAAAAAGTTCGGGATCTGATGATACAGACATATTTAAACAGGCCGGAATAGCCTATATTCCTGCTTTTGCCAGAGAAACAGCAGCTGTTATAGAAAAAGCAGCAATAGCACCGTTGGAAGCAGTAATACAGCCCGGGGATATTAAAGGCATCATTCACAGTCATAGTAATTGGAGCGACGGCAGTAATACTGTGGAGGAAATGGCTAAAACGGCTATTGAAAAAGGATTTGAATACTTAGTGTTGAGCGACCATAGCAAGAGTGCTTTTTATGCACAGGGACTGAATGAAGAAAAAATTGCCGCCCAGCACCGGTACATCAATGAACTGAATGATAAGTTGACAGGGTTCAAAATTTTAAAAAGTATTGAGAGTGATATCTTAAATGATGGCAATCTCGATTACAGCAACAGCATCCTCTCTACTTTCGATTTGGTCATTGCCTCAGTACACAGCAATTTAAAAATGAGTGAGGAAAAAGCGATGATGCGTTTAATTAAAGCCATTGAAAATCCTTACACTACTATTTTGGGGCATATGACCGGAAGGCTGCTGCTGAGCCGTAAAGGATATCCAGTAGATCATAAAAAAATCGTTGATGCCTGTGCTGCCAACCATGTGGCTATTGAGCTGAATGCGCATCCCAGCAGACTGGATATCGACTGGCGCCATATCGCATATGCGTTGGAAAAAAATGTACTCATCTCTATCGATCCGGATGCACATACCCTTGAAGGATTTGATGACATCCGTTTTGGCGTGTTAACGGCACAGAAAGCCATGGTTACAAAAAAACAAAACCTGAGCAGTTTTAGCCTCATTGAATTTGAAACTTATTTACAAAAAGTAAAAAAACTAAAAAATATCTGATCGCTCTATCGGCAGAAGATCAGCCCTTCAGTAAGTACATTTTGCTACATTTGAATTCTAAATAAAAAGTATGAAAAAATATTCCCTTCTCCTCATTGTCAGTATATCATTAGTTATAAGAGGATTTGCCGATGAAGGCATGTGGCTGCCCCAACTGTTACAAACACTGAATGAAAAAGACATGAAGAAAATGGGCATGAAGATCAATGCTGCTGATATCTATAATATCAGCAAAGCCAGTCTTAAAGATGCTATTGTAAGTTTTGGCGGATTTTGTACTGCGGAACTAATCTCCGATAAAGGTTTATTATTAACCAATCATCACTGTGGTTTTGATGCCATACAAAATCACAGTTCTATTGAGAATAATTATATCAGAGATGGTTTTTGGGCTTACAATAACGGACAAGAATTAACCAATCCCGGATTATTTGCCACTTTCATTATTAGTATCGAGGATGTTACAGCTATTGCCTTAAAAGGAGTAACTGCAGCAATGAGCGAGAAAGACAGGCTGGCCATGGTGGGAAAAAATATTGACGAGTATAAAAAAACAGTACAAAAAGAAACTTATCAGGATGTAATCATCCGGCCTTTTTTTGAAGGCAATAAATATTACCGGTTTGTTACCGAAACCTATAAAGATGTTCGTTTAGTAGGTGCACCGCCCTCTTCAATCGGCAACTTTGGAAAAGACAGTGATAACTGGATGTGGCCAAGACATACCGGTGATTTTAGTATGTTTCGTATTTATGCAGATAAAAATAATAAACCTGCTGCCTACTCTCCGGATAATGTGCCCTATAAACCCAAACGTGCATTAAATATCTCTTTAGATGGTGTTAAAGAAGGCGACTTTACCATGGTATTTGGTTTTCCCGGAAGAACAACAGAGTACCTGCATTCATCGGCAGTAGAACAAATCATGAATGTAAGTGATCCTGCAAAAATTGCCATCCGTGAAAAAGCATTACAGGTATTGAATAGTTTCATGCGTAAGGATGAGCAGATCAAAATTCAGTATGCTGCAAAATATGCTACAATAGAAAATGCTTATAAAAAATGGAAAGGAGAAGTACAGGGTTTGCGCTCCTCCGATGCAGTAGGCAAAAAGAAAGAAATGGAATCAAACTTTGAGAAACTGGTATTGGCCAACCCGGGAATGAATCTGGAATATGCCGACTTGCTGAAAAAATTAAAACAGGCTTATACTGATATAGAGCCTTATGGATATGCCCGTGATTATTACAGTGAAATTATGGGTAAAGTGGAATTGTTCATTCTATCGATGAATGGAGTGCCCTTAATAAATGCATATGAAAAAGGCGAGGCAGAGTATAAAACTGTATTAAAAGAAGTGACTGATAAATTAGTTCCGCTGTATGGCGAATACAGTCCGGTGGTAGATCAAAAACTTTTTGAAGTGCTGATGGAGTTGTATGTAAAAGATCAGAAGGACGAGTATGTATCCCCTTTATTAAAAAAACTGCTTGCAGAAAACAACAATTCCTTTGCTGCTGTGGCAGAACTGGTATACAGCAAATCTGCATTTACTTCAGCTGCTAAATTTGGTGCCTTATTAGAGACTGTAAAAACAAAAGGTGCTGATGCCATCAGAAATGATATCGGTTTCACTTTGTTTTATGATATATTGGGAACCAATTCTCAAAAAGTAACGCCTAAATTAAATGAATATCAGGCCACTATCAATCAATTGCAACGCAGGTATATGCAGGCGCAAATGGATGTATTTACTAAAAGAGTATTTTATCCCGATGCCAACAGTACTTTACGGTTGACTTATGGCAATGTAAAAGGATACAATGCACGTGATGCTGTACAATTTAATTATTATACTTATCTGGATGGGGTAATGGAAAAATACAAACCGGGGGATTATGAATTTGATGTACCAAAGAAATTAATTGATTTGTATAAAGCAAAAGACTTTGGTCCTTATGGTGAAAACGGCAGACAACCCGTTTGCTTTATTGCAGCCAATCATACTACAGGTGGTAACAGCGGTAGTCCTGCATTAGATGCATATGGCAATTTGGTAGGCCTCAATTTTGACCGTGTTTGGGAAGGTACTATGAGTGATGTGAATTATAATAAAGATATCTGCAGAAATATAATGGTGGATATACGCTATGTATTATTCATTATAGATAAATATGCCGGTGCTAAAAATATTATCAGCGAGTTAAAGCTGGTGCATCCAAAAAAGAAATGATAAAAAGCCTCCTGAAAAAAACAGGAGGCTTTTTTAATTACCAACTTACTGCATTAACGTACTTTTGATTGTGAACAGAAAAAAATCATATGCTCATTTCTACAGGCTCTCGGCCTATATTTCCATTATTATGAATGGCACTTCGTGAAAGTAAAGAGCCGTCATCTGGTCTTTGACCAATGACGATTGAATGGAATTTAATCTTACACTGTTCGCTGGTAAAAGACTAAGCAGGTGTATAAAACTCATTAGCATTATCTTTTAAAATTTAAAAGTCCTGGATCCTTTGAAAAAAAATCCCTGAAGGGATTTCTTTTCAAAGGCCCGAAGCAGGAGCTTCAGGATACAAATATATTTTATGCAAATAGCAATATTAGGCGCCGGCATGGTAGGCCGTGCAATGGCAGTAGATTTATCCAAAAATTATACTGTAACATCTTTTGATGTAAGTGAAAAATCATTGCAGCTGCTTGCAGCCAAATGCAGCACTATTAAAACTGTTCAGACTGACCTAAGCGATTACAGTCAATACCCAACAATGCTCTCCGGTTTTGATTTTATTATTTGTGCAGTACCCGGCTTTATGGGATACAACACTTTAAAAGCCATTATTGATACAGGAAAGAATGTGGTGGACATTTCTTTTTTTCCGGAAGATGCGTTGCAGTTGGATGCACTGGCCAAAGAAAAAAATGTAACCGCTATTGTTGACTGTGGCGTGGCACCTGGCATGAGTAATTTTATTTTAGGGTATCATAATGAGCGCATGAAAATCGACAGCTTTGAATGTATGGTTGGCGGACTGCCTAAAAAAAGAGTGCAGCCTTTTGAATACAAAGCCCCTTTCTCTCCTATAGATGTTTTGGAAGAATATACCCGGCCCGCCAGATATGTGGAGAACGGGCATATTGTTACCAAACCTGCATTGAGCGATGCTGAGCTGATCGACTTTGAAAAAGCAGGCACACTGGAATCGTTTAACACCGACGGGCTTAGGAGTATTTTAGTTACGATGGCACATATTCCCAACATGAAAGAAAAAACCCTGCGCTATCCAGGCCATATTAACCTGATGAAAGGATTAATAAAAGCGGGATTTTTGAACACAACTCCCATTACTGTTAATGGATTACAGATTAGTCCGATGGATTTTACCTCTGCGGTATTATTTGACCAATGGAAGCTGGGCAGCACGGAGGCTGAGTTCACTTTAATGACCATCGAAATAAAAGGTGAAGGAAAGACTATCCGCTACGATTTATACGATGAGTATGATGCTGCAACTGAAACATCCAGCATGAGCCGAACCACTGGCTATACCTGCACTGCAGCACTGCAGTTGCTGATCAATAAGCAGTTTACAGCCAAAGGTGTATTTCCTCCGGAACTGATAGGTAATAATGAAGCCTGTTTTAATACGATACTGGACTATTTAGCGCAACGTAATATTGTTTACTATAAAACAGTGCATCAATAACATATATTTTGCAATCTTTTATCAATAAAAACCATACACATCACACACAGTTTGTTACTTTTGTACCTACTCATTTATTGTTTATGAAATATCTATTAGCGCTGTCGGTGATTTTTGCTTTGGCATCTTGTAATGGTGGAGATAAAACACCGGATAACACAGTTATCGATCCCAGCCTGCAGCATAATTATGCGCCGCAGCTTGCTTATAATATTTTGAATGTGTATCCGCACGATACCAGTGCTTATACACAGGGGCTGCAATTATACAATGGAAAAATGTATGAAGGTACCGGAGATTATGAAAATTCATCATTGCGCATTACTGATTATAAGACAGGTAAGGTAGAGCAAAAACACCAGATGGGTTCTAAAGACATATTTGGGGAAGGCATCAATATTTTTAAAGGAAAAATTTATCAGCTGACATGGATAAACAATATTGTTTACGTCTACGATCTAAATAATATTAATAAACCTGTTACAACATTAAAGTGGCCTTATCAAGGATGGGGGTTAACTAATAATGGAAGCGATATGATTGTGAGTGACGGATCTTCAAATCTGTATTTTGTAGATCCCGAAACATTTAAAGTAAAAAGCACGATTTCAGTAACAGAAGATGGGTCTACTATTGAAAATTTAAATGAGCTGGAATTTATCGACGGCTTTATTTATGCCAATGTATATGTGTCTGATTTTATCGTAAAGATAGATCCTGCCAGCGGCCATGTGGTGGGCAGAATTGATATGCCCGGTATCATCGAAAAGTTTGCTCCGGGTTATACTCCTATACCCAATGATGAAGTATTGAATGGTATTGCTTACGACAGTGCTTCAAAAAAATTATACATCACCGGAAAGCGCTGGCCAAAGATGTTTGAGATAAAACTGAATTAATTTTTAGCAATTATATAAATCACCGAACTGCATTTGGATGTATCGGCCATGGTTGTAATATTGGATCTTAATCCATTCCAGAATGCTTTGAGCAAATTGCCTTTTCCATTTTTATATTTTTCGCTGAGCATGCTTACATAAAAGCTATCGTACCACATGGGTTTTATACTGGTAACTTTCAGATTATAAGGTGCAAGTAACTGTTCCATAGATTGGGGCGAAAAATGATACAGGTGTCGGGGTACATCATATGCTGCCCAATATTCCTGATATACAGCTGCATCTGTAGAAGTATAGTTAGGCACCGCAATAAATATCTTTCCCTGGGGTGTAAGCAATTGATGCAATTGTTTTATATAGGCATGCAATTCATGCACATGCTCAAGTACATGCCACATAGTTATTGCATGATAAGTAGCGGGCACTAATTCAAATAATTTTTCAGACGATTGAGGTTCCAGCTGATATAATTCTTTTGCTTTGGTTCTTGCTGTATCATCAGGTTCTAGTCCGGTAATGCCCCAGCCAGCTGATTTCATGGTATTTAAAAAAGCACCGGTACCACAACCAATATCCAGAATTTCACCCTTACTCATGCCTACTTCATTCTTTACCAGATTCAATTTGCTCTGTAAGGTTTTGCGCCTTACCATATGATACAAGTTGTTTACAATACCTTTTTTTGTATCACTGTGAGAAATGTAGTTATCAGACTGATAGTAAACCCCAATGGCATTTTGCTCGGGCACATCCTGCGTAAATCTTGCAGTGCATTTTTTACAATGCCATACCGCAAATTCTTTTTGAGATACAGTATAATCTTTTACGTTTAGTTGTGGTGCTATAGCATCGGAAGCACAAACCGGACAATGGGTATAATGAATCATGTTAGTATCAACTTTATTCAACAGGCACCTGCCCTGTTTCAATTTCAGTTTTATTTTTATCCTTATAAAATAATAATAAGCCGATCACTCCTGAAGTAACAAAAATATCGGCCACATTAAATATACCGGTACGAATATCTCCAATACCCATATTCATAAAATCTGTTACGTGCCTGTCGTACACAATACGGTCAACTATATTACCAATACCTCCCGAAAATATCATTGCCAGAGAAAATACTTTCATTGCATTCATCAGCTCCGCATGTTTAATGGTATAAATAGCTACTCCTAATAAAAATACTAATGGTAAAATACTCAGCAACCAAAAGCTGACTGATTTAGGAAGGTTATCTCCCAGGCTTAATGCAGCACCGGTATTCTCTACATACAGCAAACGAAAAGTATCATGAAAATAACTGAACATTTCTTTTCCTTGTAAATGTGCTTTAGCCAGGTCCTTTGTAATGCGGTCTGCCGCAATAATAGCAAGACTGCAGAAAAAGAACAATACTATTTTTCCTTTTTTACTCATGTATTATTATTTGATGGGCATTGCATTTCCAAAACGTGATAAAATTCCTGCTCCATTCATATACACCAGTAAAACTGTAATAGCTAAAACGCCCAATACAATAGCCCATATCCACCACCTGCTTCTGGGTTCGGCGGTTTCGCTATAATATTCCGTCATGGCTGTATTGGTAGATTCTTTATCGCCTACCAAAATAGCATGTTCCGAATCTGGATGTATTACTCTTTCAGCATTTACGGGCTGTAAAAAAACTTCCGGCACAAGCAACGGTTCAAAATTGATTGCTCCCGAACTGGACATTGAAAAATGACCTACTCCGTTTAGTATAGCGGGCTGTCCGCTTAGTATAGCAGATTTTAAGTGATTGGCAAATTTTCCTAATGTTTCAATCGCTTCATAAATACTGATATTGGCTTTGCCTGAAATATGGTCCAGTAAAGCATCGGCTTCGGTTTCTTTAGTATCAAAAACTATTGCCGGCTGCGGAGCAAGAATAGTTTTATTTAGAAAATGAGAAGCCGCATTTCCTGTTTGAACAGATAAAGTACCCAATCCCGGTAAGGGACAGGTTTTATGCTGAAATAAATAAGAGGCAATTAACTGGTGCATATTGTAAATTAAATCTGCTGGCGCAAAGGTAAGTTTTGTAAACGAGAAGTGAAAACCCGGATCTGCCTGGTCAATTGAATAAAATGCATAAAAAAGCCATGCTAAAAACATGGCTTTTTTATATATTATAAGAACAACTTTATTTAATTTCTTCAACAATAACTGTTACTACCGTATTACCCGACTGAGGTATTTGCATACCAGCTATTTCTGTATTTCCTTTTACTGCCATATTCACTGTTTTTTTAATCAATAAACCTGTATTTACATCTACCTGCATTTCGCCGGAAATAGCTGTACTGGTATTGATAGTGGCCTGCATACCCTGCATATCCATTTCCTTTACCATTGAAGTCTTTCCACTGATGGAGAAATTGGCTATACCATCTTTTATACCGGTTAAAGTGTACATATAAGTGCTGCTCACTTTTTCTGCAGCATCAGTACCGCTGGTATCAGTAAAACTTTGTCCGGGCAGCATTGCAGCATCAGTTGCAAAAATATTTACTGCAGCAGAAGTGCCGCTCAGTATAGTGCCTATTCCCAGCATTTTCAATAATGGATTTGCAGCATCAGCTGCTTCTGTATTTGCAGCTGCAGGTTTTACAACAGAAGGCTCTATTACTTTGCCAAAAGAATTGATATCAAATGTTACTGTTTGATTGATCATACCATTCAACGACTGTCCCATTTCTCCTTCCCGGTCTTCTTTTTTATCACTGTCATAATTCATATCCTGCCCCATCATGCTTATAGATAAAGCCAATCGGGTGTTTGTGCTGGATAAACTATACCCGGTACTTGCAGGAGCTTTTACCAGTAACTCGCTTATCCCTGAAATTTCCATTGGGATTTCCATGGTTTGTCCCATTGCTTCCTGCACCATATTGGCTTTAGAACTGGTGGTAACTTTATATTTTTTTCCAGCAGTTAATTTTACCATTGGAGTAAAACTCTGCGCCAGCCCCTGTACACTGATCAATATGGCTGCGGCTAATAAAATCTTTCTCATAAAACGTTTAATTTTAATGCAAGATAAATGACTTGCGGCTAAGCGGGAAGAAATCTTTATAAACGGAATCAGCAGTAATGCAATAATAGAGTTTAGCAGGAAAAATAAAAATCAGGCGTTTTTTTTAATATCCCGACATGGTATTTATCATACAATTTTGATAGGCCCTTGGGGTAATGCCTTCACTTTTTTTGAAGAGGCGTACAAAATAATTTACGTCACTAAAACCGCACATATTACTTACCGTATTTACTTTATGCTGCGGTTTGCCCAGCAATTGTTTGGCCAGTTTTATTCTTTCATTATTAATATAATCCAGCGGGGTAATGCCAAACTGCTCCCGGAACCATTTAAAAAATACATTTCGGCTTAAATATGCTTTTCGGCTTAAAGCATCTACCGCAATTTTTTCTGTAAGATGCTCGTGTATATAGCTGAGTACGTAATGTAAGCGGCTCTGATTATTATTGTCGGCACTTTCGGAACTTATCTGCTGCAGGTGCTGACTTTGCACCAAACGTATCAGCAGTTCTTTCAGGTTAAGATCGGCGAAAATATTTTTTGTTTTATCTGCACCACTGCATATTCTGATGAGTTTATTAATAAGTGATGTTACTTCATTATCATTGGCAAAATGGTATTGATTAAACTGCAATTTCCAGCTCTGTTTTTCTTCACCTGAATTATAATAACTGTTCAGGTAATTCATGGTATCATTCACATAAGTGGCATCCACTGCTAAAGCAATACACTGCGTGGGATTTTCTTTTTCAGCTTCCGGAAAGTCAATGATCATGGTTTCATTAGCAGGCAGAATCACCGTTTCACCGGGTAAATAATCAAATGCAGGTTTATCAAAAAGATGCATCACTTTTTTACCTTTTACCATACTGGTAATTACAAAATCATTAAAGGTAAGTGGGATATGATAGGCATTCTGATAGGTTTCAAAAACATTCAGTTCGCAATTATTAAGGTTGAAAATGCGCCTGTTTTCTACCAGCGTTTTCAGGTATTTGGGGGCTGTAAAATTTACAGGCTGTAAATAGTTTTTGTTGGGCATGAGGCAATTGTTGCTTCAATTTAGCAGATTTTCTTTTTATGGCAAAAATCAAAGTACGATTGTGCTATAAAAAAACACGATAGTAAGGGAATAAAGGTTTGTAATTAAAGACATTTAAGTTCATTATTAACGATTAAACTTACTATTATGAGCACAGCAACTTTGGCCGAGCAGGCCACCACTATTGCCGCAAGGCCGGTTTTTAAGCCCCATTATGAGCATTATATCAATGGAGCATGGGTAGCTCCGGAAAGCGGTGAATACTTCGACAATCTATCGCCAATAGACGGAAAAGTATTTACCAAAGCTGCCAGAGGTAATGCTGCTGATATTGAAAAAGCCATTGATGCCGCTCAAAAAGCATTTGACACCTGGGGTAAATCTGCCCCCACATTCCGCAGTAATATTTTATTAAAAATTGCAGATATTATTGAAGCCAATTTAGATTACCTCGCTATTGTTGAAACCATTGATAATGGTAAAGCCATACGCGAAACCCGTGCAGCCGATCTTCCGCTGGTGATTGACCACTTCCGTTATTTTGCCGGTGTTATCCGCAGTGAAGAAGGTACCATTAGTGAACATGACGAAAACACCGTAAGCATCAACTTACATGAACCTATTGGCGTAGTGGGACAAATTATTCCCTGGAATTTTCCGTTGCTGATGGCCACCTGGAAAATTGCTCCTGCCCTTGCTGCAGGATGTTGTGTGGTGGTTAAACCAGCCGAACAAACTCCTACAAGCATTATGGTATTGATGGAACTGATTGGTCATTTATTACCCAAAGGTGTTTTAAATATTGTAACCGGTTTTGGTATTGAAGCCGGAAAACCATTGGCTCAATCACCCAAAATTAATAAAGTAGCATTTACCGGTGAAACCACTACCGGGCGTTTGATCATGCAATACGCTTCGGAAAATTTAATTCCGGTAACTATGGAACTGGGCGGAAAAAGTCCAAACATATTTTTTGAAAGTGTGGCAGCAGAAGACGATGAGTTTTTTGATAAGGCGGTAGAAGGTGCCGTGATGTTTGCATTAAACAATGGCGAAATATGCACCTGCCCTTCCCGTATTTTAGTACATGAAAATATTTATGAAAAATTCATGAGTAGGGTAACACAAAGAGTAAATGCCATTAAGATGGGCAACCCGCTCGACAGTACTGTAACCATGGGTGCACAGGCCAGTGAAGACCAGTATAAAAAAATTCTGAGTTATCTGGATATTGGCAAACAGGAAGGCGCTGAAGTGCTTACCGGTGGTGAAGCTTTTCATCAAAACAGCGGCTTGGAACAGGGCTATTATATAAAGCCTACTGTATTTAAAGGCCATAATAAAATGAGAATTTTTCAGGAAGAAATTTTTGGCCCGGTAGTTTGCGTAACTACTTTTAAAACCACCGAAGAAGCCATTGCTATTGCCAATGATACATTGTATGGTTTAGGTGCAGGAGTTTGGACAAGAGATGCACATGAATTATATCAGGTGCCAAGGGCCATACAGGCCGGCCGTGTTTGGGTAAACAATTACCATGCATACCCCGCACATGCACCATTTGGCGGGTATAAAAAATCCGGATTTGGAAGAGAGACGCATAAGATGATGCTGAATCATTATCGTCAAACAAAAAATATGCTGATCAGTTACAGCAAACAACCACTTGGATTCTTTTAAAACTACAATGCAATTTTTCAAACGGCAGCAATTGCTGCCGTTTGCTTTTATTAAATTATAAAATATGCAAATACAGAGAATACTAGCTACTGACAAAGCTTTAGAACTTATTGAAAAATTACAAATACAATTTGGCCAGCTGATGTTTCACCAGAGTGGTGGTTGTTGCGACGGATCATCCCCTATGTGCTTTGCGAAAGGAGATTTTAAAGTAGGCAACAGTGATGTTTGTTTGGGAGAAATAGCAGGCTGCCGTTTTTTTATGAGCGCCGATCAGTTTGAATACTGGAAGCATACTCAACTAACACTGGATGTAACACCCGGCAGAGGCAGTAGTTTTTCACTGGAGATTCCTTTGGGTGTTAGATTCTATATTCATTCAAGAATTTTTACAGATGAAGAACTGACAAATATTACAGCATTATTAAATATTGAAGCCCCATAAATCATTTTTATTTTTATCTGTTATTTTGCTCCCACGATATTACATTTGCTTTAAGAACCTTAACCTCATGGACAGACTATTGGCAAAACAACTGGCTGCACAATTGCGTAAACCCACCGGAGAAGAGGGTATAAAAACCGGCGAGTGGATGAATAAAGGCAATACCCATATTACTATTAGTACTATTGAGGTATTAGATCCAAAAGCTTACGACACTATACTGGAAACAGGTATGGGCAACGGTTTTTTTGTTCCGCAGATTATTACCCCACATCCTTCCATCCACTATATCGGTTGCGATTTTTCGGATATTATGGTTGCCGAAGCAGAAAGAATTAATGCACCCGCCATTAGAAACGGACAGGTAAGATTTGTTCTTGCAGATATGACAACCATGCCATTTGATGATGCCGTTTTTAATAAGGTTTTTACCATTAACAGCATTTACTTTTGGGAAGATGCTGTTGCTGTTTTAAATGAAATAAAACGGGTATTACACCCTGCAGGAAAATTCATACTCACACTCAGGCCCAAACACCTGATGGAAAAATATCCATTTACTCAATTTGGATTTAAAATGTTTTCAAAAGAGGAGGTATGCGCACTCCTTCAGCAAAATGGGTTTACAGTTACGGAAGTACTTGAAAAACAAGAACCCGATTTTGAACTTAATGGCGAAATGATTGCTATTGAGCATCTGATTGTGGTGGCAAAAAAACAATAAACTTACTCCAACCACCTTTGTGGAAACAAAGAAGTAAATTGCAATCGTAATTTATATTTATGCGGTATTACATTATTGCCGGCGAGGCAAGCGGAGATCTTCATGGAAGTAACCTGATACAAGAATTGCGTCGGCTGGATGCCAATGCCGATATGCGCTGTTGGGGCGGCGATAAAATGCAGGCTGCAGGAGCCACTTTAATAAAACATTACCGCGATCTGGCCTTTATGGGTTTTGTAGAAGTGATAAAAAACCTGCGCACCATTTATAAAAATATCAGCTTCTGCAAAAAAGATATTGCCTCCTACAAACCCGATGTGCTGATACTGATAGATTACCCCGGCTTTAATTTACGCATTGCTGAATGGGCTAAACAACAGGGGATAAAAGTTGTTTATTATATCTCTCCTCAGGTTTGGGCATGGAAAGAAAATCGTGTAAAAGGCATTAAGGAAAATGTAGACAAGATGCTTGTGATCTTACCTTTTGAAAAAGAATTCTATAAAAAATGGAATTATGAAGTGGAGTATGTGGGGCATCCTTTAGTAGAAGTGATTGACAGTTTTCAGTCTTCAGTTTACAGTGCATCTTCTCAGGCACCAACAGAAAACCCCAAACAGCAAACTCAAAACACCAGTAACGACCAACCACAAACAACAAACCACCAACCATCAACCACCAACTTAATAGCCCTGCTCCCCGGCAGCAGAAAACAGGAGATCTTAAAAAAACTCCCTGTTATGCTGGAAGTGGCCAAATATTTTCCGGACTATCAGTTTGTAGTGGCTAAAGCACCCGGCCTGGAGGAAAATTTTTATACTGCTCTGTTAGCGCCTTACAATAATGTTTCTTGTGTAGTAAATAAAACCTACGAATTATTATCACAGGCCAAAGCAGCATTGGTAACCAGTGGTACTGCTACATTAGAAGCGGCTTTATTTGGCGTACCGGAAGTAATTTGCTACAAAGGAAATTCCATCAGTTACCAAATAGCTAAACGACTGGTAAAAATTAAATACATCTGTCTTGTGAATTTAATTATGGATAAAGAAGTGGTAAAGGAATTGATACAGGATGAAATGACCGCGGATAATTGTACCAGAGAATTGAAAGCCTTATTAAATGACACTGTAAAACAGGCACAGTTAAAAAAAGACTATACTGATTTAAAAAACTTATTAAGTGAAGGTGGCCATGCTTCTGCTAATGCGGCTAAAAGCATTTATGCGTTTATAAAGTAGGATGTCTGGGGCCTTTCTTTATAAAATTTTTATACTAAACCCAACACATTTTACAGTATAATTATAAGTTCCAGGGTAACTTTGTATACAATTCTGAAGTACATGAGTATCTCCATTATTAAAAGAATAAGTAAGAAAGACCAATTTCTGTTCTGCAAATTAACGGTGTTTTTTATGGCCCCAATTTGCAATGGCTTCTCTTCATTTATATGATACAAGATTGTAGCATTTATATTGCTACAGACAGTTTCCTTTATCGCAATGTTATTTAAAAATTTCTCCTGTAGAAAACGAGTTTGCCCTTAAAGAAGGGCTGCTTTTACAGGCATATTTTAGATTAAAAGATATGGGACTAAGCGATTAATGACTAAGGTAAGTGATGTGGTGGCAGAACATATTCCTTTAATATACCTGCAAGGCCAGCAGGTTAAATTACAAAGAGAAAAATTTTCGGCTCCTGAAGTTGAATAAAGTATCTATTATTTAACTGTAATGTATCTGCTTTGTTGTAATTTTACGCTGCATTAAATTTTGCATGCATTTGCCGATAAATTCAACAGATAACACTGTTTTAAAGGAGAAGGAGAAATTTGAAGCGCTGTTTCAGTATGCTTCAATGGGTATATTGGTAGCCAACAGCAGCGGCGATATCATTTTGGCCAATAATTATTTACTTTCTCAGTTTAAATATGACAAGGCAGAAGACCTGATTGGTAAAAAAATTGAACAGCTGATTCCACAGCGCTATCATCCCAAACATTCTGGCTACCGTGACGGTTTTAATGAAAAACCTGAAAGAAGGCCAATGGGTATTGGCAAAGACCTTTTTGCATTAAAAAAAGATGGTACCGAGTTTCCGGTAGAGATCAGTTTAAGTCATTACAAAACTGATGACGGCAATTTTGCCATTGCTTTCATTATTGATATCAGCAAAAGAAAAGAAATTGAAAACGCAGTAATACAGCAAAAAGAACAACTGGCCACTATTAACTTAAAAATGGAAGGCCTTAATGATGAACTGGAACAAAAAGTAGAACTGCGTACCAAGCAATTGCAGGAAACATTGCAACAATTACAGCAATCCAAAGAAGAGCTAACCAAGGCATTGAGTAAGGAAAAAGAACTGAGTGATTTAAAAAGTCGCTTTGTATCTATGGCCTCTCACGAGTTCCGCACCCCGTTGAGTACTATTCTGTCTTCTGCTTCACTGGTGGCAAAATATACCGAAACTTCACAGCAGGAAAACAGAGAAAAACATATTCACCGTATTAAGACTTCGGTTAATAATCTTACAGACCTGCTGAACGAATTTTTATCGATAGGGAAAATTGAGGATGGAAAAATTGAAAGCCGGTTTACAGTTTTTAATGTAAAAGAGTTATTGGAAACCATCTGCAGTGAAATGCAAACACTTGTTAAGCATGGTCAACAGATTGTATATACTCATAATGGTTCTGAAAGAATCAATTTGGACCCCTCCCTGTTACGAAATGTTATATTAAATCTATTATCCAATGCCATAAAATTTTCTCCGGAAAATGGCATCATTAATATTTCCAGTACTATTACTCCGGAAAATATCATCATAGCGGTTAAAGATTGCGGAATCGGTATTTCGGAAGAAGATCAGGAACATTTATTTGAACGTTTTTTCAGAGGTGCCAACGTAACCAATATACAGGGGACCGGATTGGGCCTGCATATTGTAAGCAGATATATTGAGTTGATGAATGGTTTAATAAGTTTTACCAGCCAATTAGAGAAAGGAACTGAATTTATGATTACTTTTAAGACATCATAACCCCTAAAATACAACTACTTTAAAGTATGAAGCACTTACTACTTATTGAAGATAATAACGAGATAAGAGAAAATACAGCAGAGATACTGCAACTGGCGGGCTATTCCGTTTCTACTGCTGAAAACGGTAAAAAGGGTGTTGAACTGGCATTAGAAAAAAGGCCGGACATGATTATTTGTGATGTAATGATGCCCATACTTGATGGTTATGGTGTGTTACATTTGGTAAATAAAAATCCCGAACTGGCCGGCATCCCATTTATTTTTTTAACGGCAAAAGCTGAACGCAGCGATTTTAGAAAAGGCATGGAAATGGGCGCCGATGATTATATTACCAAACCATTCAGCGATATTGAATTACTGAATGCCATTGAAAGCCGCTTACAAAAAGCTGACCTGTTAAAAAAAGAATACCAGTCAAATGCTACAGGCTTACAGGAAATGATCAGTGAGTTTGGAGGCAAAAACGCACTGGAGTATCTGGCAGAAAGCGGCAATACCAATCACTACAAAAAGAAACAGATCATTTATACCGAAGGCAATCACCCGGTACGGTTATTCTATATAGAAAAAGGGAAAGTAAAAACATACAAAACCAATGAGGATGGCAAAGAATTTACAGTAGGTCTTTTTGCCGAGGGTGATTTTTTTGGTTATACAGCCCTGCTGGAAGAATCTATCTATAAAGAAAATGCAGAAGCTCTGGAAGATGCAGAAGTAACCATTATTCCTAAAGAGGATTTTGAAAAACTAATTCATTCCAATGCAGCTGTGCAAAAGAAATTTATACAGTTGCTGGCAAAAAATGTATCTGAAAAAGAAGAGCAACTATTGAATATCGCCTATAACTCATTACGTAAACGTGTGGCAGATGCATTAATAAAACTGCAGAACAAATATAAAAAAGAAGGCGACACTATTTTTTCGATGCATATATCCAGAGAAGACCTGGCCAATATTGCAGGTACAGCTACGGAGTCGCTGATACGCACCCTGAGTGATTTTAAAAACGAGAAATTGATTGAAGTTAAAGAAGGGAATATTATTATTCTAAACGAGAAAAAACTGATATCGCTGCTGAACTGATTTTATAAAAGCGAAATCAGGTAATCGTTAAACTCTTTTTTTAATTCTGAAAAGTTTTTCTCCAGAAATTCCACTTCCTCTTTTAATTTATTGTGGCGGGCTTCCATTCTTTTGTCGAGAGTATTTCTGCCTGCACGCATATCCTGCTGCAGTATCATATCTATTTCATGCACATCATGTTTCAGTTCATCAATATATTCGTCTTTAACTATAAACTGGTTTTGAAAATGCTCTGCAAGGGCCAGCAGGTCCTTACCCATATCTCTGTCTAAAACCTCGGATAAACGGGTTTTAAAGAAGGCATTTTCCTGTTTAAAAAATGCAAGCAGGCGCTCCCATGTTAGGTGCTCATGGTGATACTGTTCTTGCGTTGAAACATAGCTACTAGTCATACTTTCAAACAATGGATCCTTAATGATCCTGTTTATTGTAAACATTTTAATTATTTTCCCGGTATTGCATAACATTCATGCACTACCTTTTTTTCTATACCCGTTTTAGGACTAACATATGGTATGCCCAATCCCATCCCACGAAGAATAAGCAGGCAGGCCATCAGCAGCATCATATAAGGATATAGTTTTCTGATGCGTTGCCTTATTCCCATACTTACATAATTTCCAAAAAAAGCAATGCTCCACATCACCGGCAATGTACCCAATCCAAAAAAAGCCATAAACAGCACACTGCTCAGTAAATCTCCGGTGGCTACTGCGCCTGCTGCTGCCATATACACCAATCCGCAGGGTAATAAGCCATTCAGCAATCCTATGGCAAAGAGGGAAGAACGTGTTTTTTTAAAGAACAGTTGTCCCAGTGCCTGCCTTAATTTTTCAAAAAAATCAAGAACACTGTTTTTATTTTTTACAGCAGTTATTTTTTTTGGCAGCAGCATAAATACGAGAATGCTGATGCCAAGTATTACGGATAGCCATTGCTGATAGCCAAATAATGCCACAGATGTTCCAATCAATCCAAAAACCAGACCAAATACTGCATATGTAACAATACGTCCGCTATTGTATAACATTGCACCAAAGAATTTTGTTGCAGCGCTATCATTTTTTAAAGGCAGTGACAATGCTAAAGGGCCGCACATACCCACGCAGTGGAAGCTTCCCAGCATTCCCATTGCAGTTGCAGCTATTAACAATTGATACATACTTTATTTTTTTTGTTTTAATTTGTTTCTTCTGCTTATATGTAAAAGATATAAAGCTCCTGTAACTATAAAAGGAACTCCGTATAACAATGCCATACCTGCATTTGCCTCTATTACATAATACATACACAATATCACACCACCAAGCAACATTATAACAGCTCCGGCTAATTCTTTAAACCAGGAAATCACATAACCTGACACAGGTAACAATACCAGTACTAATGGTAAAAATTTACTGATATCAGTACTTTCATCTTTTTTTATTGCGGGCAATACTTCCCCTATGGCAAAAAATACAACAAATACAGAAACTGCTAAACCTGCGGTTTGCGCCAGTAATTTGTACGGTTTTAACTGCTGTGCTTCCTGTTTATGATGGTGGCTCATATAAATATTTTATTTTCAAAATAATAATCTTTCCCATCTGCCTGCCAGTTGATATGTATTTCATATTGTCCTTTACAGTCTGCACCCACCGGCATGGTTAACCTTGTATCCTTTAATGAAAATTCTTTTTTTAAATCCCTTGATTCGTCCGCGGGATAATATAATTCCACATTACCGGTAATTTTTTTTCCGGCAAAATCTTTTGGAAATACCACTTCAAGTTGTCCATTTTTAATTTCATAACGCAGTGTTTCTGAAAGCTCACTGGTTCTTTGTGTTTGATCAATTACCTGTTGGTATTTTAATTCCTTTCCATAATAATCGGTAGTTACCAGATCCATTTTTTGGGTAGATGATTTAAACACCATAAACATGATGCCCACAATAAACAACCCATATACAGCCAGTATTTTATATCCCCAGTTCATACAAATAGTTTTATCAGTTATAAATTTCAGGTCCAATAAATTCGGCCGTTAAAGTTTTAATTTTTTCGCCATTTTCATACATCCCTATCTGAATCTTAGTTTCCCATCCTTTTAGCTGTTTTTTATCCAGTTTAATAAAAAATTGCAGAATGGAATAGTCTTCTTTTTTTACTACAAAATTGCTACTGCCCACATACTCTATTTCGCCATTTATATTTTCAATCTTTAGTGTAAATGGTATATCTGAATGAGTTTTATTAGCCAGTTTTAAATTGTACAAATTGGTAATTCTTCCATCAGGCAAGGTATTGTAGGTCATACCCGCTGTACGCATCAACCTTGCATCCAAATCTGTACGACTCACCAATAAAAACACCAGTAAAGACAATAACAAACTCAATACTGCTATATATGCCTTAATTCTTCCGGTAAGTTTTAAACTTACTCCCTGCATAATACTGTTTTCTGACGCATACCTGATCAGTCCAACAGGTTTATTAACACCCACCATTATAGCATCACAGGCGTCGATACAAGCAGTACAGTTCACACATTCCAACTGGGTACCATTTCGTATATCAATACCTGTAGGACAAACCCTTACACATGCGGCACAGTCGATACAATCACCAAATGGTTTAACTGCTTCTAATTTGGCAACTGCATCTTTACACCCGCCATCACCTTTGCAATCTGTACACTTACAATCATCTTCTTTTTCTTCAGTTGCCTTAGTCTGTTTGCTTTGTATGCCTCTTGGTTCGCCACGCAATCTGTCGTAAGCCACTACTATTGAATTCTTATCAAGCAATACACCCTGCAATCGGCCATAAGGACAAACTACTATACAAGCCTGTTCTCTGAACCACCAGTATACAAAAAAGAATACGGTAGTAAAAATTAACAGGGATATTAATGTACCTACATGCGCAACCGGATTTTCTACATAACCCAGCAATTCATCCATGCTTATTAAATAGGCCAGAAAAAAATTGGCAATGATGAATGACAGAACAAAGAACACAACGAATTTAAAAGCCCGTTTGAAGATTTTGTTAGCATTCCATGCCATCGCCTTCAACTGTTTCTGCTGTGCTGCATCTCCATCTATCCAGAATTCAATTTTACGGAATACCATTTCCATAAAAATGGTTTGTGGACATGCCCATCCGCAAAAAATACGCCCAAACACTACGGTAAACAGAATTACAAACACCACAAATGTGAGCATGCCTATTCCAAATATGAAAAAATCCTGTGGCCAAAACACCATTCCAAAAATGATAAACTTACGGTCCAGCACATTTATCATCAACAACGGTTCTCCATTCACTTTAATAAAAGGCAGCGTAAAAAAAACAATCAGATAAAAAATACTAAACCAGGTACGCAGGTTATATAATCTGCCCTTGGGTTTTTTGGGATTAATAAAATTCCTTTTCCCTTCTTTACTGATAGTGGCAACAGAATCTCTGTAACTACCCTTCTTATCCAAAATAACGCTGTCTGTTTCCATAGTTTTTATTGCCTACTTATTTTTTTACTGCAGCAGTATCTTTTGCATTTGTGGCAGCAGTTACAGCAGGCTTAACCGCTGCAGAATCTGATTTGCCGGCTTTTGCAGTATCTGTACTTGCTGGTGCAGCTTTTGTTTCCACATACAATTCTCCCTGTGGTGCTTTAGGATTTGGAGGATTGGTTCCATGCAAAGATTTTACATAGCTTGCCAGAAAACTTATTTGTTTTGGTGAAAAGTCATTTACCCATGATTGCATTCCTTTATCTGCATATCCCACTTTAATAGTATTGAAAATGTCATTTAATGATCCTTTATGCAACCAGTAGTCATCAGTAAGGTTGGGACCCACTAAACCTTCGCCTTTTTCCCCGTGACAAACTTTACATTTAGCTATAAAATATTCTTTAGCTGTGGCCAATCCGGCTGCATCTGCCATAGGCACATTTTTTTCATCAACTTTATCTTTATTATTTGCCTCAAAAATATCCATTTCAATTTTTGCTTTTTCCATTTCGGCAACATATTCCTGCGAAGGATTTTTGCCATTCCCCATCACATGAAAGTTGAACAGATAAATTACTGCCACTACAATGGTTATGTAAAAACCATATTTCCACCATGGTGGTAAAGCATTATCCAGTTCCTGAATACCATCATAATTATGGTCCAGTAAATAATCGGCTTCCCTTTCAACAGGTACGGCTTTGGTAAATATTTTTTTATCCAGATTAGCCCACCATTCTTTCAACTGGGATGTTTTTACAGCAGCATCTTTTTCAGGTACCAGTTCGGTATACACCCTGCGTATGGCAAATGCAAGGAATAATACAGCCAGTACTTCTGTTACAATTACAATTACAAAAAAGTAAAATGTAGTGGAAGAAAGGCCTCCGTAATTAGGCACTTCTTTTACTGCAGCTGCAGTGGTTTGCGCAGAGGCAAACTGCGATGCCAGCAACAATACCAATATTGCACTAAGTGCTTTACCGGCACCAAAATGTTTTTGTTTTTCCATTACCTGACGGCTTAATACCACCAGTACCTGGCCCAGGCCCCATATTACAAATGCAAGTATCAGGGTCATAATTACTAAAAGTATGGCTAGTTGATTGGTACCGGAAGTAACAGTTTGTGCTGCAGTGGCGGGTGCTGTTTGTGCCATTGCCGCAGCCGTGGTAACCAAGGCTGTCAGTGACAGAATTGATTTTTTATTAATTAAAGAAGATAAGTTCATACTGATCTGATTTATAAGTTTGAGTTAGTTAGTTCATCTTTTTCAAAAGGAATGTTTGATAATTCAACCACCCTTTCTTTGCGCATCTTTTTTACCAATACCAGTAATACCACAAAGAATATAAGGAATATGAACAGTGATATAATCGGATAGATATTTGCACTGGTCATTGTATCGGCATATTGTTTTATGAATTTGAACATGGCTTATTGATTTGTAGTGGCGGTTTTATTTTTACTGATGTCTGTTCCTAATCTTTGTATATAGGCAATCAAAGCAATCACTTCTCTTTTTGGAGAAATAATAATTGGTGTTGCATCGCTTGCCAGGTTATCAGAAATTTCTTTAGCCTGTTTTTCCAGATCAGCCACTGCCTGTTTCTCATATCCTTTAACATAAGGAACACCCAATGTTCGCATTGCATTGATTTTGGCTTCTGTAGTTGATATATCCAGTTCATTTTCGAGCAATGCCTCATATGCAGGCATTACAGAACCCGGACTCATGGAAGAAGGTTTACGGAAGTGGCGGAAATGCCAGCCATTGGTTTTTTTAAGATTACCCACACCCTCTCTGGCCAAATCGGGTCCGGTACGTTTACTGCCCCACTGGAATGGATGGTCGTACACAAACTCGCCGGCTTTTGAGTATTCGCCATATCTCACTGTTTCACTTCTGAACGGACGAATCATTTGAGAGTGACATACATAACAACCCTCACGTACATAGATATCTCTTCCTTCCAGCTCTAATGGTGTATAAGGTTTTACACTGGTTATAGTAGGCACATTTTCTTTAATTAAGAAAGTGGGCACCAACTCTATTATACCTCCGATCAATATCACTACTAAACTTAAGATCATGAATTGAACAGGACGTCTTTCAATCCATCTGTGCCAGTGTTCGCCGGCATGTGCTACATATTCTTTTTCAAGAGGTGCTGCTTCTGCTGCTTCATCAGCAACCAGTTTACCTGAACGTACCGTTTTGTACAGGTTAACTATCATGAAAACTACACCTGAGAGATATAATAATCCGCCTAATGAACGCATAGCGTAGAATGGCCTTAAATAAGTAACGGTATCAAGGAATGTATATTTCAACTGACCAGCTTCTGTAAATTGTTTCCACATTGAACTTTGTGTAAAGCCGGCCCAGTACATTGGAATTGCCCAGAACAAAATACCCAGTGTACTCAACCAGAAATGGTTATTGGCCATTTTTTTAGAATACAACTCGGTTTTAAATATGCGGGGTATTATCCAGTATAGCACACCAAAAGTTAACATACCATTCCAGCCTAAAGCACCTACGTGTACGTGTGCTACAATCCAATCGGTATAGTGCGCAACAGCACTTACATTTTTTAAAGACAGCATCGGGCCTTCAAATGTGGCCATACCATAAGCAGTAACAGCCACCACCATAAATTTTAAAATAACATCATCACGTACCCTGTCCCATGCGCCACGAAGTGTAAGTAATCCATTGATCATACCACCCCAACTTGGGAAGATGAGCATAAAGGAGAAAACTACACCTAATGACTGTGCCCAGTTAGGCAATGCAGTGTATAATAAGTGGTGAGGACCTGCCCAGATGTATAAAAATATTAAAGCCCAGAAGTGAATGATAGATAAACGATAAGAGTATACAGGACGGTTAGCCGCTTTTGGCATAAAGTAATACATCAATCCCAGGTAAGGAGTGGTGAGGAAGAATGCTACCGCATTATGTCCGTACCACCATTGTACCAATGCATCCTGAACACCGGCATAAAAGCTGTAACTCTTTAACCAGGTATAGGGTAATTCGCCTGAACGTACCAGGTGTAATACTGCTACAGTAACAAAAGTGGCAATGTAAAACCAGATGGCTACATACAAATGTTTTTCCCTTCTTTTAATGATAGTACCAAACATGTTCCATCCAAAAATTACCCAAATGATGGTAATGGCGATATCAATTGGCCATATCAGTTCTGCATATTCGGCTCCCTGTGTAAGACCAAGCGGCAATGTGATAGCAGCGGCAACAATAATCAGCTGCCAGCCCCAGAAATGGATAGTACTAAGTTTATCACTGAACATCCTGGCTTTACAAAGGCGTTGTAATGAGTAATACACACCCATGAAAAGTCCGTTACCCACAAAGGCAAAAATAACCGCATTGGTATGCAGTGGTCTTAATCTTCCAAAGGAAAAATACTGGGTAATGTTTAAAGAAGGGAAAACCAGTTGCAGTGCAACCCAAAGGCCCACCAGCATACCTACAGCTCCCCAAATAACTGTTGCAAAAGCAAAGTTTCTGACAATCTTGTTATCGTAATAGAATTTTTCTACCTGCATAGTTTAATTTTTGAGGTTTGTTGTGTTTTGGTTTGTTATTGTAGTAGGAATTTCTTTTGTATCATCAAAAAGCATGCGTACCGAAGGCGTATAGTCATCGTCGAACTGGCCGTTCTTTACACTCCATAAAAAAGCAGCTAAAAAACTTGCTGCTACCAATATGCTTATACCGATTAAAATAAATAATGCGCTCAATAGGTTCGTTTTACTTTGACCAAAAGTAACCGGAGCAATAGATTTCCTATATGACAACTATCAAATTTGAGGATGATTTTGGTCAGTCGAATCTTACAAGCCCTTTAAACGGGCACTTGCAGATGATAAAGCAGTGACCAGCAACACAATACTAATACTGCTTGCAGGCATTAAAATAGCAGCAACCATGGGTGATAATATGCCTTGTACAGCAAACGACAACCCTACAAAATTGTATAAAATAGACAGTATAAAACTGACCGTAACAATAGTTTTACCTGAACGGGCAAAGGCAATCAGCTTATCCAGTTGTTTAACATGATTACCATCCAGTATAGCATCACAGGCCGGAGAAAACTGAGCGGTATTATCACTAACCGCAATGCCCACATTACTTTGCATTAAAGCACCAGCATCATTTAATCCGTCTCCCAGCATCAACACATTACTTCCTTTGCCCTGCAATTGCTGAATAAAATCGAGCTTTTGCTGCGGTGACTGACCAAATTGCATTTGCGTACCGGTGCCGAATATTTTGGTCAGGTTATTTTTTTCAGAATCATTATCACCCGATAATAAACTTAAACTGTAAGCTCTCTTTTGTAAAGCACCTGCAACTTCCTTCATTCCCTCACGATACTGATTACTTACCTGAAAACGTCCCATATGCACTTTATTCATCATTACATGCACATGCGTTCCTGTATCGTAGGAAGAAAAACCGGGATTATGCTGACTGATAAAACCTGCAGAGCCAATTTTAACTTCTACCCCGTTTACTATTGCTTCAAGCCCTTTACCGGTGACTTCATTAAAGGACTCTACCTGAACAGGTATATCTGAAGGAACAGTTATCCATCCGGCAATTATTTTACTTAAAGGATGTGAAGATTGTTTGGCCACTGTTTTAACCACTACTAATTCCTTTTCGGTTAAAGGAGCCCCTTCATACACTACCTGCGAGCTGCTGTTTTGTGTGATGGTACCCGTTTTATCAAAAACAATGGTATTAATTTTGGCTAATGCTTCTATTACGCTGGAATTTTTAAGGTACAATTTATTCTTCCCAAACAAGCGGAGCATATTGCCATAAGTGAATGTGGCAGATAATAATAAAGAACAGGGGCATGCAACAATTAAAACTGATGATACTGCAGGCAAAATTTTTGCAGTGTCGTAAATAGACCAGTACACCAGCGTTGAAATGGCTACTGTAAATAATGCCAGCGTAAAGTACCGGCTCCAGGGATGTATAAACGATTTTTCTTCGTTCTTCTTCGTTTTAAAAATATCGTTATTCCAAAGCTGGGTAATATAATTTTGAGATACATCGCCGGCCACTTCCAGTTCTATAGCACTGCCTATCTGCTTGCCTCCTGCATAAATCAATTCGCCTTTCCTTTTTTCTACCGGTGCATTTTCTCCGCTCACAAAGCTGTAATCTACATTGGCAGTACCTTTTAGTAATACAGCATCTGCAGGTATCATTTCTTCGTTGCGGATAATGATCCGGGTGCCTTTTTGCAATTGTGTTACCGGAATATTTTTTTCTACTCCTTCATTAATAACGGTTACACCTAAGGGGAAATAAGACAGATAATCTCTGTCGAATGAAAATGAATCATAGGTTTTATCCTGAAACCATCTGCCTATCAGCATAAAAAACACGATACCGGTTCCTGAATCCAGATAGCCGGCTCCATGACCACTAATGATCTCGTAATAACTTCTTATATAAGTAACCAGAATAGCCAGCACAATGGGTGCATCAATATTCAGATACCTTTGGCGCAGGCCCTTCCATGCCGAAACAAAAAAATCGGAAGCGCTGTAAAACAATACCGGTAATGATAGGCCAAAGTTGAGCCAGGTAAAAGTTTCCTTTAGCCCGTTTTGCTCAATATTACCCGATGAAAAATATTCCGGAAAGCTCAGCATCATAATATTGGCAAAACAAAATCCTGCCACCCCAATACGGTATATCCTATTACGATTAAAATTGTTTGTTCTTTTTGCAGTAGTATCATTTAAACTGATATAGGGCTCATAACCAATAAAGGCAAGCAATTCCACCACTTTGCGCAATGAAATGGCACGGGGGTCAAAAATGATAAAAACTTCTTTACGCTGAAAATTGGTTTGAGATTTTATTATACCGGGATTAATTCGGTGCAGGTTTTCCAGTAAAAAAATACAGGAAGAACAATGCATCTGCGGTAATGAAAAAGTAACATTGGTTTGGGTATCGCTGCTAAACTGTACCAGCTTTTGAGTGGTTACTGCATCATCTAAATAAGCAAAACGTTCGCTTACAAATTTCCCCTTTGCTTTTATACCCGGATTTTCTTCCAGATTATAATACACACATAAATCATTTTCATTAAGGAGCAGGAATACCTGCTTACAGCCTTCGCAGCAGAAATTTTTTTCTTCAATAATAATTAACTCTTCATCGCAATCTTCGCCGCAATGATAGCACTTAGTTGGTATGGCTGATATGGATGATATTGATTTAATAAAGCGGGAATTTTATTTAAAAATTAGCCGCCGAATAAGACTAATCGGCGGCTTTTTTTAGACAGAAACTATCGAACATTCTTTATTGAACACGCATTCGTTTCAAAATTTACATGCGTCACAATTTAAAAACTTATATAATCTACAGTACCATAAAGGTAGAAGTAGTGATATTGGATGTATTTATTTGGTTTACAAGGATGATGAACAGGAACATTTAAATTTCTTCTCTTGCTCTTTTGTTAAAACAAAGTTGCGCTTATGGATACAGTATTAATATGACAATGGTCAAAGCGAAATATGAGAATGGTCAGTATTTGAAAGAAAAATTGCACCATATAACACCTTACTGGTTTTCAAACAGCCATTTAAAGGGTTTGTAGGGCTTTTCGGGCTGCAGATTGAACTTTGCAATAGTATTTTTTTGGATATATGCTACCGCTTCATCAACAGAGTCAGTAACTAAAAATAAGTCAGTATCATCCGCTGAAATAGTGCCTTCTGCCTTCATCAAGTCAATATGTGCGATTAGTTCTTTATGAAAAATTTTATCAAAGATTACGATGGGAAACTCACTTATTTTTTTAGTCTGAATTAAAGTAAGTGCTTCAAAATATTCATCTAAAGTACCAAAGCCGCCGGGCATTACCACAAAGGCATAAGAGTATTTTATCAGCAAAGTCTTACGTACAAAAAAGTACCGAATTTTTACCCATTTATCCAGATAAGGATTGGGTTTTTGCTCCATTGGCAGTACTATATTACAGCCCACACTTCTGCCACCAACGGCTTTAGCACCTTTATTGGCAGCTTCCATTATTCCCGGCCCTCCACCAGTCATAATCGTAAAACCTAATTGTGCAATTCTTCCCGATAAAGTTTCGGTAATATCATAATAGGGATGGCCATCTTTAAATCTTGCAGAACCAAAAAAAGTAACACAGGGACCTGCGAAATGCAGGGCCCTGAATCCCTTTATGAATTCGAACAATACTTTTATAGCAAAAGTAAATTCCATCCAGCGGTTTTGCGGCCCCTGCAAGAATTTGATCTCCGATTTAATATCGTTACTCATAAGGAATGATAAGTTAGCAGCAGTAGCAATTTTTCATTTTAATCTTCTGCCTTAATAAAACAAGAAAGCACTAAAAAAAATTAGATTCCTCTTCTATCTTAAATACCTTATTTTCTTCATGTTGCTTATCAATTAATACTGCGCCATGCTGAACCAGATGAGGCTTAATAGAATTAGCCACTATGCAATGCTTATACGATTTCATTAATACTTCATTGGCTTTTACAATATCATCGCTTGATGCAACATAAATTTTGGGAAAGAGATTAATGGTCATAAATTCCAGATGCCCCTCCACCAATGCAATCTGCCCTATTACATTGCATTCATAATGCGATATAGGCAGTTGTGCTTTATCTGCCAGTGCAAGATATGTGGTCATAAAACTACTGCTCAATGCGCTCAGGAATAAATGCTCCGGGCTCCACATATCAGGTACGCCCCCTTTAAATTCAGGCGGAGTGGCTACCCTGATCGTATCTTTAACATCTGGCGCTGTCATAATTCCTTTGTGTCCTTCCTGCCAGTGTAACTGAACTTCAAAATAATACTGGTGTTTATCTGTTTTGGCTATCATGTTGATTTTATTTATGTGAAATAAATAGCGGCATTTTTATATCATGTATAACATTGGTTGCAAAACTCTTTTTGAATAAATTAGACAAAGCACTTCTTGAAAAAGCGCCCATTATTACAAAACTTTCTGGTTGATTACTCAGCCACTCCACAAATTGATGTCTCCCTTTACCGGGCAAATTTTCAATTTTAAGATCGGGATAATGATGCGTTAATAATTCTGTAATCATTTCGTACTCCGGAAGGTCTTCTGCTATACCATCACTCATAGAAACCAATATGGTTTCTTTTTTCCCCAATTCGGGGAACAGATAGGCAAATTGTTTGATGGCAAATGTGGCAGATTCGCCGCTATCATAACTCAGCACCACCTGCTGCGGTTCTTTAAAATTTTCGGGCACCAGCATTACCGGACATTCGGAACGTTTCAATACTTCTTCCAAATAATAATTAGGTTGCGAAGGGCCTACGTTTTTAAAAAAAAGCTCGCTGCTTACCAGTAAAATATCGGCAAACCGGGTTTCTTCCACCAATGAGGATAAGGCCATCAGATCATTATCCTTATGTATACGGTAATGTATATTCCCTTTTTTGCAGGCGGCTTCAAATAAATGAATGTTCTTGTTAATAATTTCTTCATCGTCATTCTTTATCAACCACTCGGGCATAATAGCCATCCCCTCTCCTGTTCCGGTATATGCCATCAGTTTGGAATAGTCTACCGGACTTAAAAAAACACCGGCCAATAAAATTTCCTTTTGGGTATTGATGAATGTAGCAAATTCAAACGCACCTTTTGGAAAATGTTCCCCATCAAGTGCAATAATTACCTTTTTCATATACTTTAATTTTTTTAGAGGAATCATGATACCTATACAAATCTATCAGTAGAGTTGTACTATATTAATGATATTCAATAGTAAATACAATGATGGTTATCACAAATAGCAATCCAGAAAAAGAATACCTGAAAATCTTTTCAAAAGAGGTAAGAAAATGGGAAGATTGATTTTAAAAATTGTAGCAGTTACGGCAAGATTGCATTAAAATACAACCTTAGTAGTGATTCATAAAACTGATCAGCAGATTAAATACCGCTGTATACAAGATTATAAATAAAAATCATCATAAAAAAACTGAGCAGGAAAATAACGAGTAAAACATTTTTCATTGTCAGGGCTTTGTTTGGATATTGGTTTGATATTGCTGGTATGCTACCTTAATATCAGTTACGAAGATGCCAAACAAAAAAAATACCATTTGTAATGAAACAGGAAATATACATGTAGAAAAAACAATACACCCGAAAAAATAAAGAGCCTCAGTAAACTGAGGCTCTTTATCCAATTCGCGATGGGATTTTATTTTTTTACAGCAGCCATTTTATCATAAACCGACTGCACTGTATTTAATTTAGCAATATAGATACTGCGGCCATGTGTGCCCACCACCAGTTCATTTTCTCTTGCCTGAATAGCAATATCATGAACAGGTACCCGTGGCAGATTACCTACAGTCATAAATGATTTCCCCATATTAAAAGAAGCATACAGTCCATTATCGCTGCCGATATAAATGATGTTTTCATTTTTAGGATCTTCCTTTACTACATTTAATGGTTCTGCCGGAAGATCGTTACCCAATTGAGTCCAAGTAGTACCGTAATCTTCACTCACAAATAAATATGCAGTAAAATTATCATTGCGGTAAGCATTCAGCGTAACAAATACTCTGGGCTCTTTAAAGGCCGATGCAGTAATACGGGTTACATATAAACCCTGTACTGCTTTGGGTAAAGTGCTGCTTACTTTCGTAAAGGTATAGCCGCCGTCTTTACTTACATGTATATTACCATCATCAGTACCCACATACAATACCCCAAATTTTAAAGGCGATTCTGCAATTGCAGTGGATGTACCAAAAGGAATGTCACCAGTTTTTTTTCCATTGGTCAAATCTCCACTCAGCGCTTCCATCTTCTCGCCTTTTTGCAAACTGCGGTGAAATCTGTTGGTGGCATAATAAAATATATCCTGATTGTGCTTACTTAAAACAATGGGTGTTTGCCAGTTAAATCGCAATTGAGCTTCGCCTAAATCGGCTTGTGGATGTAATCCAATTCCTCTACCACCATCAGTGCTTCTGCGACCATAAAAACCAAACTGAGAACCTGCATACACCGTTTTATTATCTCTGGTATCTACTTGCACCTGCATACCATCGCCGCCACCAATATTTTTCCATGGGTAAGGACTTTCATAATTCCACTGATCTGCATCTTTTGTAGTAGACGGACCATACCAGGTTCCATTATCCTGCAGGCCACCATATACATTATAAGGCTTGGCATCATCGGTGGTAATATTATAAAACTGTCCAACAGCCGGCGTATTTACTTTAAACCAATGCAGGCCGTTATCGTAAGTAATATTACAACCACCATCATTTGCTGTAACCCAATGTCCTTCTTTAGCCGGATTAATCCAACAGCCATGCCAGTCGGAATGGGTTACGGATCCTTTATCGGTTGATGTAAATGTTTTACCGCCGTCTTCACTCATCATCAGGTTTACACCGCTGATCACCACTTTATTTTCATTGGTGGCAGCCACCGAAATTTTTCCAAAATAATAGCCATAAGAACTGTACAGGTTAAGTGGCTTGGTATTTACTTTTTTCCAGCTGGCACCTGCATCATCGCTGCGGTATATTTCGCAACCAATAACCGGTGTTGTTGATTCATCTGCATTGGGATCAAATAAATAATCATACAATGCAGTAGGTTTTACTTTATCTGTTTTAACCAGTTCTTTTACTGAAGTGGCTTTATATTTTTCAGGAAAATTATTATCTAGTAAAAAGCTATCGAGCTTCTTATCATCCAGTAGTAAAAATTGCTCTTTGGTAAGATCTTTAAAATTATTGAGCACATAATTACTGTCTACTTTTTTTACAGCAGTATCCGGACGATGATTTTGATTATCCAATGTGGCATACACAATATTGGGATTACCTGCAAAAACAGCTACGCCAATTCTACCCACTCCATCGCCTGTGGGGAAGCCGCTGCCGGCTGCAGTAATCAGTTTCCAGTTATTACCCCCATCTGTACTTTTATAGAGACCTGATGTTTTTCCGCCTTCTTCAAAATTCCAGGCCTTTCTGGTTTTATACCATGCCGCAGCATACAGTTCATCCGGATTTTTTGGATTGATATCCATATCCACCACACCGGTATTATCATCCACAGATAAAGTTTGCTTCCAGGTTTTACCACCATCAATGGTTTTGTATACGCCTCTTTCTTTATTAGAAGAATATAAATGCCCCAGCACACCTACCCATGCAATATCGGCATTGGTGGGATGCATCACTACTTTACCAATATGATGACTTTCGGGCAGGCCCAGATACTGCCAGCTCTTTCCGTTATCGGCACTTTTATAAACTCCTAATCCTGAATAGGAAGAACGGCTGCTGTTGGCTTCACCTGTGCCCACCCAAATAATATGTGCGGTCCAGTTAACCGCAATATCTCCAATACCAATTACATTTTCTTTATCAAATATGGGCACTAAACTCTGGCCATTATTATGCGTATACCAAAGCCCTCCTGTAGCATAAGCCACATAAAATTCAGTTGGGTCTGCGGGGTTTACATCCATATCCACTACACGGCCGCTCATTACACTGGGACCGATATTGCGGAAGCTGATCTCCTTTAACAGACTGCTGTCTTCCAACAATTTTCTTTTCTGCAGGCCGTTTAATCTTTCTGCAGCGGTACTTGGCTTAATTTGTGCTGTTAGTACAGCAGAATTAACAATTATTAAAAGCAGTAAAACTGTAAATTTGAGCAGCAAAGCCCTTGTTTGTATCAGCAGCATTGGTAACATTTAAATAATTAAATAAGATGAAGAAACTAAAAATACGGCAATTGTTTGTACTTGCTGCATTGCTGTTTTTATTTTTTATAAATGGTAATGCACAACGTAAAAGCTTTCAGTTAACCGAAAAAGGCGATACCATTAATATTGTAGATAAAGATGGCAAAAAGCAGGGCCGCTGGGTAAACCGTATTGAAGAAATACGCGGCGAACCCGGTTATGAAGAAGAAGGGCTGTATAAAAATGATAATAAAGAAGGGGTATGGCGCTTATATAATTTAACCGGAGATCT
>JBAXET010000018.1:0-32367 GCA_037140275.1 Ferruginibacter sp.
ATAATAATCAGAATTATTATGATGAGGGATTTGCCTGTCACGTTTTTTTTGCCTCTTGAATTATACCCTTGCGGTGCAACATATTCGCCTTTTACAGCCTGCATAATTGCAGTTACCCCTTTATCAATACCTCGATAATAATCATTGCCTTTAAACTGAGGTACTATAATTGCATCGATAATTTCTTTACAGGTTATATCAGGCAAAGCTCCTTCTAATCCATACCCGGTGGTTATATTGAGCTTCCTATCTTGTTTTGCTATCAATAAAACAACACCATTATTAGTTTTTTTGTTACCTACTTTCCAGGCACGAAATAATCTAACATTATAATCAGCAATGTCATTCCCATTTAGTGAGGGTATAATTACCACTGCAATTTGGTTAGAAGTGCTGTCATCAAATGCAACGAGCTTTCTTTCCAGTGCATCTTTCTGCTCCTGAGTAAGTGTACCGGTAAAATCGTTTACTAATACCTGTTTAGCAGGAGCCTGTTTTAGCAAACTTTCAGGGTCGAAATTACTTTGCGAAAAACTCACCACTGAAAGTAACAGTGATACTAATATGGAAATGATTTTTTTCATTTTGTTCAGATGCCTCAGTTAGAATTAATTGCCAAATACAATTTCGTCAGGCAATTCATTTTTGTCATCAGTTGGAGAGTAAGGAAATTTTTCTTTCAAGGTTTCGCCAATTTGTTTGATACATTGCTCAATACCATTGCTGATATTTTCACTGGTAAATTGTGCCAGCATGTTTCCCACGGCATTGTTCCAATAGTCAGCCCCGGCTTTGCTATAAATCCCTTCATCAGCAAATAAAGCCAGTTGTTTATCCTTTACCGCAATGTATAAGAGCACCGCATTGCGGTGCTCTGTATCCTGCATTTTTAATTTGTAAAATATTTCTTTTGCTCTGTCAATAGGATCCACAAAAGCATTTTTACTTTCTACAAATACTCTCACCTCTCCACTGGTTTCTTTTTCTGCTATACGTATAGCTTCTACAATCTGCTCTTTTTCTGAGGCAGAAAAAAAATCTTTCTTTTTGAATAAAGAAAACATTAGTTAAACGATTGTTATTTTATATCAAATTTGATTTCTGGATTTTTTTCACTCCCCGCATCAGCTTTGTAAAAAGGTTTTTCTTTGAAACCGAAAAGGCTGGCTAAAAGATTTTTAGGAAAACGTTTCACTGCCAAATTATACCCTTCGATAGATTTGTTGTAATCCATTCTTGCAACATTTATACGATTTTCTGTTCCTTCTATCTGTGCTTGAAAATCACTAAATGCTTTGGTTGTTTTCAGATCAGGGTATTGCTCAACAACCGCCATCAATCTGCTAAATGATCCTTGTAATCCAGCTTGTGCTTTTTGATATGCCTCCAAAGATGCGGGATCGTTGATGTCTACATTAATTGAAGTGGCTTTTGATCTTGCCTCAATCACTTCCTTTAATGTTGTTTTTTCAAAATTTGCAGATCCTTCAATTGTTTTAATGATGCTGCTATACAAATCTGTCCTTCGTTGATAGTTGGTTTCTACATTACTCCATACTTTTTTTACATCCTGATCTGCAGTTACCAGACTATTGTATCCGTTGCAACCCCAAAAACCAAGGATAACAAGTATACCAACCATAACTAATAATCCTGTACGTTTCATAATATTTTTTTTTGTTTAAGATGTTAAATATAATATACTTTTTCAATAACATTAGTTAATTCTCTTAAGTTGAAAAGGTAACTGTTAAATATTGTTAATCTTTAATTGCTGCAATGCCCGGCAATACCTTTCCTTCGAAGTATTCCAGCATGGCGCCTCCACCGGTGCTTACATAACTCACTTTATCGGCCAAATTGAACTGATTTACAGCGGCAACACTATCACCTCCACCTACAAGACTAAACGCACCTTTTTCGGTAGCAGCAGCTACTGCCAGGGCTACGGATTTGGTTCCGTTCTGAAATTTTTCCATTTCAAAAACACCCATTGGCCCGTTCCATAAAATGGTTTTTGAGTTACTGATGACTTCACTGAAAATACCCACTGCTTTTGGCCCGATATCCAATCCCAGCCAGCCAGCCGGAATGGCATCGCTTGGACAAGTATTGGTATTGGCATCTGCAGCAAACTTATCTGCAATTACAGAATCTTCGGGTAAGTGAATGCTTACATTTTTTTCTTTTGCTTTAGCCAAGATGTCAAGTGCGGTTTGTAAACGATCTTCTTCGCACAAAGAATTGCCGATATTTCCGCCACGGGCTTTTAAAAATGTATATGCCATACCGCCGCCAATGATAATATCAGTTGCTCTTTCCAGTAAATTTTCGATAATGAGTATTTTATCTGAAACTTTTGCGCCGCCAATAATTGCAGTAAAAGGTTTTTCTGCCTGATGCAATACTTTTTCTGCACTCAATACCTCGCCTTCCATCAGCAAGCCAAACATTCTTTTATCTGAATTGAAGAACTGTGCGATAACCGCTGTAGAAGCATGAGCCCGGTGTGCCGTACCAAAAGCATCATTTACATATACCTCTCCCAGTTTAGATAATTTTTCTGCAAATCCCACATCTCCTTTTTCTTCTTCCTTATAAAAACGCAGGTTTTCCAATAATAATACTTCTCCGTTTTTTAACATGGAAGCAGTAAGGTAGGCCTGATCGCCTATGCAATCTTCTGCAAAGAAAACGTTTACGGTTTCCTGTTTTTCGTTTTCTGTTTTCGGGTTAAGCAGTTCATACAGGTGTTTTACTAAATGCTTTAAAGAGTATTTATCAGTAGGTCCGTCTTTTGGGCGGCCGAAATGGCTCATTAAAATAACTTTACCGCCGTCGGCAAGTATTTTTTTAATAGTGGGGATGGTTGCGGTCATCCTGGTATCATCTGTAATTTTGAAATTTTCATCTAAAGGCACGTTGAAGTCGACACGTACCAGAACTTTTTGTCCGTTGAAATTGTAGTTGGAGAATTTACTCATAATACACCCTTGTCTCGGCCAGCTGGCGGAGCACTTAGTTTTAAAGATTATAAAATAAATGAGGCTTCCAAAATTTTGAAAGCCTCAAATTGAATTCGTTGAACAAAAGGCCTCACCCCAACCCCTCTCCCAAGGAGAGAGAACGCGAAGAAGCAGCTTTAAAATACAAGGCTTCCTAAATTAATAGGAAGCCTAGCCTTGTTGTGAATTCGTTGAACAAAGAACTAATGTAAAAGTGTGCGACGCCTATGAAGTTGAGCTATGCACAAATATTTGTCCCGAATAATTTCTTTCGCCGGAGGGCGAAGAAAAATTGTTTTATTTAATTAAGCCTGCAAAAAAATGAACGGTACGTACCAACTGAGATACATAACTCATTTCATTATCGTACCAGCTAACTGTTTTAACCAATTGTTTGTCGCCTGTTTTGATCACTCTAGTTTGAGTGGCGTCGAATAAACTACCGTAAGTGATACCAATAACATCGCTGCTTACAATTTCATCTTCGTTATAACCGAAGCTTTCGTTGCTGGCTGCTTTCATAGCGGTATTAATTTCTTCTACAGTTACATCTTTACCCAGTACACTGTATAATTCAGTAACACTACCAGTAATAACAGGCACCCTTTGAGCACCGCCGTCTAATTTACCTTTCAGGCTTGGAATTACTAATCCGATAGCTTTTGCGGCACCGGTGCTGTTAGGAACAATGTTCTGAGCTGCTGCTCTTGCCCTGCGCAAATCACCTTTTGGATGAGGTGCATCCAATGTATTTTGATCGTTGGTATATGCATGTATCGTGCTCATTAATCCGGTAATGATGCCATAATTTTCTTCTAATACTTTAGCCATTGGAGCCAGACAGTTGGTTGTACAACTTGCGCAGCTGATGATAGTTTCGGTACCATCTAAAATTGCGTGGTTAACATTATATACTACTGTTTTTAAGTCGCCGGTTGCAGGTGCAGAGATTACTACACGTTTAGCACCAGCGGTAATATGTGCTGCTGCTTTATCTTTATCAGTAAAGAAACCAGTGCTTTCAATAACCACATCAACACCGTGGCTGCCCCATGGAATTTGTGCAGGATCTTTTTGTGCATATATTTTTACTTCGTGACCATCCACCACGATAGAATTTTCGGTGTGGGTAACTGTTTTTCCAAAACGGCCCTGTGCGCTATCATATTTAAGTAAATGTGCCAGTACTGCAGGACTGGTTAAATCGTTAATAGCAACCACATCAATACCATCCATATTATATATCTGACGGAAAACCAAACGACCAATACGTCCGAAACCATTAATTGCAACTTTAACTGTACTCATAACTGTAATTTAAAATTTGTGATTTTTTGTTTGAGACCGCAAAATTACAGCATGTATAACTAATAATACTCAATTATTTTGCAGATATTGGTCTTGTGAATAAATGATATTTTACCCACCGCAAACGTTTTATAAATATTTCTGTGTTTAATTCCTAAAATATTTGGCTGAAAAACTGCCACGCATTATCTTTGCCGTCCTTTAATAAAAAGATGCCGCGTTGGTCAAGGGGTTAAGACGCCTCCCTTTCACGGAGGAATCACGGGTTCGAATCCCGTACGTGGTACAACAGTAAAGCCTTTCAGCATTGAAAGGCTTTTTTAATTATTTGAGATTATACTGTTTGAAATTGGTAATTGACTTAAGCATTGCAAGTAAAAAGCCAGATTCACTACCTCATATCTTCCACATCCTGCAATGTAATTCCGAGTGGTTCACCCAATAACTGACTACCCGTTGCAGTAATGGCATAATCATCTTCCACTCTGATACCACCAAAATCTTTGTAGGTTTCCAGCAAATCGTAATTGATAAAATTGGTATGCAATCCTTTGGCTCTCCAGGAGTCAATCAATTCAGGAATGATATAAATGCCCGGCTCCACGGTAAGCACATAGCCTTCCTCTACTGCTTTACCAAGCCGTAATGATTTTAATCCAAACTGCGTACTTTTTACCAATTGATCGGTATACCCAATATAAGGTTCGCCTAAATTTTCCATATCGTGTACATCCAACCCCATCATATGGCCCAGTCCGCACTGGAAAAACATAGCGTGTGCACCTGCAGCCACAGCTTCATCAACATCTCCTTTCATTAAACCAATCTGTTTTAAGCCTTCTGCAATTACCCTGCAAGCAGCCAGATGCACATCCCTGTATTGTACACCGGGTTGTAATAAAGAAACTGCTTTACTGTAAGAAGCGTGCACAATAGTATAAATCTCTCTTTGTTTTGCAGTAAATGTTTTATCAACCGGAATTGTTCTGGTCATATCACCGCAATAGCCATTGGGTAATTCTGTACCACTGTCGAACAATAACATTTTGCCAGAAGTTAATTTATTGCCATGTGCATGATTGTGCAATACATTTCCATTGATAGTAACAATAGGAAGAAAAGCATTTTGTGAATGGTAGTCCCACATTAGTTTTTGTGCAATGGCAGCAGCTTCATATTCGTACATGCCTTCTTTTGTACCCATCATAACGGCACGGTGCATTCGCGAGGTAACGGTACAGGCTTTGTCTATCTCTACCAGTTCTTCTTCTGTTTTACAACTGCGTTGTTTTGCAATCGCTTTTATTAATGTAACTGATGCACCGGATGGTATTTGCTGCACTGGTTTATTCAACCAGCTGCTGATAGCGATAGTTTGTTCGCCACGGTAAGGCGGTAAATACAATACAGCTCCTTTTAAATAATTAGTAATCTCTTTAGCCGGTAATACTTTTTGTATGCCTGCAGCAGCAGCCAGTTCTGCCAGCGTGGGCAATGGCCCGGTCCACACGATATCATCGATACTTAATTCATCGCCAAACAATATATCTTCCCCTGTTGAAGCATTTATTAGCAATGCCAGCCCGGCCTGAATGATGCCTGCATAATACAGAAAGGTACTATCCTGTCGAAATGGATACCAGTTGTCTTTATAATTAGCAGAACTCTCGTCGTTACCGGGTAATAAAATAATACCCTGACCTATCTGTTGTTTTAATACCTGTCTTCTGGCGATATATGTTTCTTTCGAAAAAAATGGCTGACTACTCATGTGATTTGTTTGAGAGTAAAATTTGAATTAAAAAGGTCATGTTTTTCAACCTGACCTCAATGTAATTAATATTTAAACACTTTTCCGTTCACCATTACCTGCTGTGTTTTTTCATTAAAAGTGGCTTTATAACCGGTACGCACAGCCGCATTGGTCATAATAGTGGCGATGGAATGATTATACCCAGCTTCCACCGGTGCATTAGGTTGTTGCCTGCTGCGGATACACTCCATAAAATTACGCATGTGATTGCTGGTTAAGTTATCAGCACCTGTATTGGCAGAAGCCACTACTTTGGGCGTGTTATCTGTTAACATTAACTCCGGCAACAGGTTTGCTTTCATATTCATAGCACCAGCCATTCTTTCTGACAGGCCACCTTTAGGAGATACTTTATTGGTGATCAGGTTCAGTTCGCCTCCGTTAGCATAATAAATTTCTGATGGATTTTCGTCTCCATTATGCATGCGTGATGCAAAGGACACCTGAAAACCGCTGCTCATATCTTCAGTACCGTAATCAAATACAGCCATAGTAGTATCCCAGTTTTTTCTTCCATCCTTCCACATGTATATGCCGCCGTTAGCCACCACGCTGCGTGGATGCTGCAGTCCGCTGAACCAATGCACGGTATCAATCTGATGACTCATCCACTGGCCCGGCATGCCGGAAGAATAGGGCCAAAACAAACGATACTCCAAATATTTTCTTGGATCCCATTTTTCAAAAGGACGGTTAAGCAGGAAGCGTTTCCAATCGGTATCTTCTTCTTTACATTTTTCTACCAGTGCAGGGCGGCGCCAGCGGCCGGGCTGATTTACATTCCAGGTCAATTCCACCATTGTTATAGGCCCAAATTTTCCCTGCTGAATAAAATCTGCAGCAGCTTTATAATTTCCGCCGCTTCTTCTTTGTGAACCGATCTGCACAATTTGTTTGGATGCTTTAACCGCTTTTAATGCGGCAATGGCATCATCCATTGTTTCTGCAAATGGTTTTTCCACATACGCATCTTTTTTTGCGTTTACTGCTTCAATACAATGTAGTGCATGCTGAAAATCGGCAGTAGCCACAATCACAGCATCAATATCTTTGGTGTCGTATAGTTCTTCATTATTCTTGCAGGCTTTTATATCATGCCCCATCGCATTCCTTAAAAATGCCTCGCCTTCTTCGCGGCGAACTTTCCAGATATCCGACACCGCCACAAAATCAAAATTCAATTCTTTGTAATGATTTTGAAAACAGGGAAATAAAGTTTGACGGAAGCGATCGGAAAAACCAATTGCACCAACTCTTATTCTGTCGTTAGCACCTAATATATTACCATAACTTTTTGCGCTGAAACCCAATGCGCCAAGATAAGTACCTGTTGCTGCTAAAGCCGATTGCTGAAGGAATTTTCTACGTGAGGCCATGATGAGAGTTATGAGTTATGAATGATGAATTATGTTGTGAATGGTGAATAGTGAATGGTGAATAGTGAATAGTGAATTGCGAATATCATTTACTTTGCAACTCCAAAATCTACTTACTACTTACTACTTACTACTTACTACTTACTACTTACTACTTACTACTTACTTACTATCAAAGCGCCTTAATCTTAATACTCCGATACGACACTTCGTTTCCATGATCCTGTAACAATATATGCCCTTTATAGGCTTCGCCAAAGTTTTTCCAGATCTTGTATTTGCTGATAGCTACCAGATCGCGGAATTCTTTTGAACCGCGGATATACTCCAATACTTTTACACCATTCAGATAATGTTCCACTTTATTATTGGGATATACCACAATCCTCGCTACATTCCATTGACCGATGGGACGTAAAAACCGGGTAGTTTTTTCTGCTTTAATTAAATCATATAAAGAAGCTAAAGTACGGTTTCCATTCCGGCCCATTTTAGCATCGGGATGTAAGGTATCATCGAGTACCTGATATTCGAGACCGATTGCAGAGCTGTCGGATTTTTGTTCGAGTGTTACAAAATATTTTACGCCGCTGTTAGCACCCGGACTTAATTTAAATTCGAAACTCAAATCAAAAGCACTGAATTCTTCCTTAGTAACAATATCGCCACCGCCGCCGGCCTGATTGCCATCAGATGGTAAAACGGTAATCATTCCATCATTGATCTGCCAGCCTTTTGCAGGAAAATGATCCTGATAAGCCCTAACCCATCCAGTATTCGTTTTCCCATCAAACAATAATTTCCAGCCATCCTTTTTCTCGTAATCGGTTAAACTATTGATAGCAAAATTGGCCACATATACATTGGCAGGAAATGGGGTGGGTACTAAACCAGTTGTTTTAATACGAATATTTTTAAAGCACACTTTTTTTCCAGCATGTGTGGGATCGTTGATAGCATGTACCTGTAATCCGATAAATCCTTTTGCATCCAGCGTATCCACTACATAAGCAGCAGCTACTCCGTTTACCCAGGTTTTCATTTGATTGCCGATGCACTCCACTTTAAAGTGATTGAATTCGCCTTTTTTGTACAGGTTTTGTGCAGCAGCATTTAATTGCATGGGATATATCCATTCTCTTCGGCCTTCATCATATACTCCTCCTGTCCACCTGCGCCAGGAAGGATCCACTTCACACTGACGGCCATATACCCTGCCCTGTCCTTTATTAGCGGCAGGATCAAAATGACTGCGGGTTTGAATGCCCGAATTGCCTTCTTCATCTTCTACATATACATCCAGCTCCAATACAAAATCGCCGTATTCTTTTTCGGTACATAAAAAAGTATTGAAGGTATTGGCAACAGTATGTCCGGTGATAATACCGTCTTCAACGGTGTAGGTAGCTTTGCCACCCAATACTTTCCATCCGGCAAGGTCCTTACCATTGAATAAATTGACAAATCCGTTTTGTGCATGTATCGCTGTTGAAAAAACTACTAATGCGAGAAGTGTTTTTATTTTTTTACTGCAACTGTTCATATAGCTTAAATAATAATTTAAAGGTTGGGTAAATTTAATGAAGTTTGGGTGGATTTGAATGAGGATTATTTTATCCTTATTAAACTCATTATAATTTCACTGCAATGGTGAGAGTTGCGTTTCTTCCGTCAGAAGACCATATACCCGGACCCGGATAAAACAATGGCCGTTTGGTGAAATGCTGTTTATTAGTACAGTTATTTATGGTCGTCTTCAATTCTATATTTTTTGAAACCCTGAATCCCAAATTCATATCCCCAATACCATAGGATGGAACTATGCCAACTGCTCCTGTTGTTTTTGGTGCCTGCACCGTATTCAATGCGTCGGAAAATGTTTCAGCAGTATAACTATATAAAAATGACCAGCTCAATTTTCTAACCCTTAAAGTAATTCCATTGCGGGAAATTAAATCCGGAGCACTTTCCACTTTATTACCTTCAATATTAATATTGGCATTACCAGATTTTACCATTGCGTTGGTATATCGTGCCTGTACCAGGGCTGTAGATGTAAATATGGATAAACTGATACGTTTTTTAAATACCCAATCACCTTGTAAAAATACCTCCAGCCCTTTGGAAATGGAATTGCCAATATTGGTACGCCAGGTATAAAAACTTCCGGCATTATCTGTTTGGGCAATGGTTCCAAATCTGTTATTGTACTGCAATAGAAATGCGGTGATATCCCATCTTAAAAATTTTCTGTTGCCTCTGAATCCTAATTCTGCATTATACCCTTTTGAATCCTTAATAGCGGGATCTATTTTTTCAAACAATGATGCAGGAATTAAATCTTTAAACAACATTGGCCGATAGCTCTGGCTCCATCCTCCGTAAAACTCTGTGTTGCCCGCCGGCTTAAATAAAAAGTTTATTCCCAGCAGAGGAAAATGATGCTGTATAGTTACCGGAATCTGATTGCCGGGATAATACACGATTGTTCCACTCATATCTGTTTTGCCCATTTCGGCACGGGCTCCAACATTCACCGAAAAATTTTCGGATAGCTGTAATTTATTTTCGGCAAATACAGCAATGTTTTTAGTTTTAAAATGCAGGTCTCTGCCCCAAACAGGATCAACCAATGTTAAGTCATAATCACTTGCTGTTGTTCCTTTACCCAGCTGTGTACGGTGCAGGTCATTATGCATATATTGTATGCCTGCTGCAAAAGAACTGGTTTGTTTAGCGGTATGATACAATTGCAATATGCGAAGTTCGGAAGTGTAACTATTAAACCCATCAATATCTACCTGCCGGTTATTATAATTTAGTGTTGCTGTAACAATGGTATCTGCAATATTGGTGGGTTTATCAAACAGCACACTGTTTCTTCGCCCAAGCACAGCCGAAGCAGTGAATTGCAATTTTGTTGTAGTTGCAAACTGCCAGTTCAGTGTTATTGAAGGTATATGAATATCAGGACTGAAATAATTACGGCTTCGCGAAGCCTGTTTTGGGTCTGCTGCAAACATACTATCCGTTAATGCACCCGGAATTTTATACAAGTATTTTGAACGCGACCATTCTGCCCTGACAATAAAATTTTTATTGGGTTCGTAACTAAGTATAACCGATTCTGCTTCGGAATCAGTGTGCTCATTTTTTCTGTACCCATCTCTTGTTTTTTTATACAGGTAAGCATAATACCTGAACTTACCCGCCTTACCACCTAAGGCATTGTAAGTACTCAATAAATTAAAAGAACCCATTGAAGTCACATTTTCAAAACTGATGGGCCTGCTGGTATCGCCCTGTTTACTTACATAGTTCAACATGCCGCCAAACTGTGCACCATATTGTAGTGAGCCAGTTCCCCTTACCATTTCAATGCGCTCAATACTTTCTAATGGCATGCTGTAATGACTTGCAGGATAACCATACATGTCGGAGTTGGTCAATACTCCATCCTTACGGATATTAAATTCCCAGCCCCTGTGTGGATCTAATCCTCTGGCAGCAATATTAATCTGATTCCCCGAACCATCCATATCATAAACAAACACACCCGGAATTTTTGCAAATACCTGCCTACCGGTTTTATTGGTAATGTCTGCCGGTGCATTGGTTAAATTAATCTGCTCTGTTTTTTTTCCGGAAAAAATAAATGTACCCTGCTCGGCAGGAAGTGGTTTTAAAATATTTTGATAGAGATATGTGTAGAATATTAGACTGTCTAAAGATTTTACTTTTATCAAACTGTCTTTGTTGTTAGTTGGATACTGAGCAACTGCAATCATTGAAAAAAATAAAAGCCCTATAAATACTGTGTTTTTTTTCATATTGGAATTGTCTAATAAAATCTTTGCAAAAATACGAAGTATGATAGCTGCAGGATTAAAATAGTTTTTTATTTGTATGAATATTACGTACACAAAAATGCCCAACGATGGTTGGGCATTTTTTGTGTACGCTGTTTAGCTGTCAAAATTTGAAAGTAGCCCCAATATTCAGCGCATAATCTGCAAATGCCGCATCACCCTGTGCATATACACCTGTAAGCTGTGTCCTAATTTTATCCGGTACACTTTGTGTACGGTTGCGTTTTAACGCAACTGGCAAATATGTATACAGACTGAATTTTTTAAACTCATAAGTAATACCGGGCTCCAATGATACAATGTATCCCGGTCTGCGGAATCCGTTGCTGCCGCCAATTAAATCGTGTACAGTTAAACATTCTTTTCGTACCCCTGCAGAAAAAGTCCATGCCGCAGTCAAATAATTTATTCCTGCCCTCAGCATATACTGATCAGGTACACTCATTACATCGCTGCCATAACGAACGGTTGCAGCAGATGGTACACTGCCTCTTGTAGTTAATGTACCGTTTTGTTCACGCGGATTAATGAGGTAATAAAAATTTCCATATGCTGTAAATCCTTTGGCAAAATTATAAAAGGCATTTATTTCTGTTGTAAAACCTAAACCGCCATCTCCCAATTGTATTGACTGATCTACCGCACCTAAAATATTGGTAGAGTCGTTTACATAAAATTTATCTGTGTATTTGTAGTCGCCTGTTGGCAATTTCATACCAAAGCCAAACTGAACATTTGCTTTTTTCATTCTGATGGGATCAGTAAGCCATTTGTATCCGGAAATTCGCAGATCACCCATACCAAATGAATGTGTACTGTGGCGGCTTTTACCTCCGTGTTCGTATAATGATGAACGGGTATTGGCCTGAATGGACATATCCAGTGCCACACTCCATCCATGCTTCATTTTATTGGTTAAAGTAAAATTGCCCGCATAGGCATGATTGATTACTTCTGTTCCCAGATCAACACGTTGTTTTTGTTCTTCGGTACCCACAAAATGTTTGTATGATCTGAAATACCGATTGTTGATACTTAATGTCCATTTTTCTTTTCCATGTTCCATTGAACAGTAGCCGCCATTATTTTTGATGGCTACACAGCCCTGTGCATTTGTATTATTGTTTGCAACAACTAGTATTGCAATTAGTATAATTAATTGTTTCATTGTTTGATAGTTTACTGTCTAAAAATAAAATTTCACTTCTCCAACTTTAGTTTTCCTACAATATAGTCGCCCACTCTTTGTCCGTAGTCGGAACTAACCAGACAACTAGGGTGAAAATGGATACCTCCATAAAAACGGGCAAGGTTATTTTCTTCAGCTGCATCTCTGAAAGATTTGAATGACCTGTTAGCAATACCAAATTCCAATTCACTGCTATCATTATAATTGAAATGATCGCCAAACATTTTGGTGAGTGCAGAGGCTGATGCGGAAGATACCGTACTATGGCCGCAGGTATATTCAGGGAATGGAGGGGTTTGTAAATAAGGCCTCCAGTCCTGATCGAAATACTTGTTGATCACCGTTTCGGGCCTTACTGTATTGTACTGAAATTTAGCATCCCAGCATTGAATAAAGGCATCGAACATACAGATAGACGTGAGTGTATAAGCTGCAACAGTTTTTCTGAAGCTGGCTTTTGATTGTACTGCAGCAATACCAACAATATTCATCCAGTGTCCCGGAGGTGAAAATTTTTTGGTAACAAACTGAATATGGCCAACCACATTCAATTTACCCCCAAGGTCATCCCAGAACTCGGCGATATGCTTTTGCTCATCAGTTAAACTGTCGACTGTATTTTTTACAGCCATTACCTGTTTGTAGTAAGGATCATTTTTATCCGTAACATTAAACTTAATAGGAGGTGGTGGTGCAAACTGACTGGCGCTGTCCATAACCATCGGCCTTATTTCGTTCCAGTGTGGTTCCAGTGCACTTGCATAAGCAGGTGGTGTGGGTACCCAGCGGCCGGGCGTATCCATTACATTATATCGTGAAGCACTGCGTGTTTGTGCATAGCTATCTTTTTTGCTCCAGGCTAATACTTTAGCAGATACTGAATCTGCAAATGCCACAGAATTATTAAACATTTCTGATGGCATACCTGTGCCTTTGGCAAATGTTTTAAGACTGTCTACATATTCTTTCATGCTGCCTTCGGGGAAGGTTACAGCCTCTCCCACTTTACAGAATGCCAGCATTGAAGCAAATTCATAATCCACCGGTGTAGCAGTTAAACCGCTAAGGTCAATTTTAAATCCGTTCAGTTGTCCGCTTAAAGAATTGTATTCTTTTGGATAGCCTGCAGCTATACACTCGTAGGCTGCAATATTTGCGTAGGTATAGTTACGGTCGGCCACAATTGGTGCAAAGCCAACAAATTTTACCACTTCATTTAATTGTTTAACTGTTTTGCAATAAGAAAAAGCATCAGTAAAATAAGTTTGCTGTGCAGGTTTATTATTGCATGAATAGATCGATACTAAAACAGCAATAGCTGTACATAATTTTTTCATGAAATCGTCTTAAGAAAAATAAATAATAGGCAAACCCGAGTTTGCCGGTATACAATCAATTAACTAATGAGCAGGTTATTATCGGGGGGTTGTTCCACAAAGCGCTTATATGAGTCGCCCAAATGGGGAGTATGCAAAACCGCGTATGACAATACTGAGCGGGAGCGGATTAAATCTTCAGCAAAGGATTCGCTGGCTACAAAATCGCTAAGCATTTTTTTAAGAGATCCTGAATTCGATTTATTTTTTTCTGAATTCTTTTTCTGAATATCCGCAGTTATCTTAAAGAAATCATCTTTAGCCTGTACTAATTTTGTTTTTTGTGTATTAGGCAAACACAACAATTCCAATGAGTCGTTATAAATTCTGCATTTTACATACTTATAGAAAGTACCATTTACTTCTATCTCACCATCCATACGTGTAAATTCTCTGGTATTGTTATAATAAGGAAGGTTTAGGGATTTTTTTACAGACAGCAATTCATCGGAGTTGTATTCATTGTTGTCCATGGCCATCTCCAGGTGTTGATCGGCCATACGCTCCATATAATTAAGCCACAGCTTGTATCCAAACAAATTGAATACAAAAATGCATAAAAGCAGTATAGCAGTCAGCTTCTTCATTTTGGTATATGCAAAGTAATAATATTTACTGAGCTTTTATCATTAAAAATGCCTTTTTTACTGCAAACGATTGCTGTAAATCACCCTTATGGTTTCACTATAAAGGTCTTTTTTTCAGGTCCTACACCGGTAATGGTAAGGCTTTTCCAATTTTTGGGCAAAACCGACTTGATTTGTGTTATTCCGGTCGGTGTAATCTCTAATCCGCCAAAACCATTCAATAAAGATTGTATTATACCTCCTGCCCCGGTGGCAAAATAAGGATTGGTGCCGCCCTTGGTTTCGGCAATTACATTAAAAGGAGGATTTAAATTGGGCACATAAGCATCTTTAAAAAAATGAAAGGCTTTTTCACTATCCCCAATTCGAGAATATAATAAGGTAAAAATAGCCTGTGTCATTGCAGGGGTGCCTTCATTGGGTACACGGGCTGCATAATAATCCAGGTCTTTTTTAATTTGTTTGGGATCTGTAATTTCTTTTAAAGGATAGGCTAATAGGTTTACATCCGCCTGCTTAATACCTTCACCATTATACGTTGCATGTTCCCTGGTAACTCCATCTGCCATTTTAAGAATGGGGATATTATTCGCTACATTCATCCAGTCGGAATCAGCATTTAAACCTAATAGTTTAGCCGCTTCGGTAGCATATTTTAAATTGGCCTTTGCTGCAGCATTAGTAAAAGCATTGTTATCTACATTCTCGGCCCATTCATCTGCAGCCACTACATTTTTAATATCGTATTGGCCTGGGCCATTTCTTTCTACCCTGCTTGCCCAAAAGTCGGCGGTATTTTTTAGGATTGGCCAGCCTTTTTCTCTGAGCCAGTTTTTATCCTGTGTTACACAATAGTAATTCCATGCCGCAATACCCACGCATGCAGTGATATGATGTTCAAAAGGGCCGCTCAATGCCCATACCGGTGTTTCTTCCACTCCTGTTCCTGCACTCTCCCAAGGATACATGGCGCCCTTATATCCTTTACCAAATGCATTTCGTTTTGCGGCTTCCAGTCTTTCAAAACGGTATTCCACCATGCTCTTTGCTATTTCGGGGTGCAGTTGCAGTAATGAAGGGAACATCCATAATTCTGTATCCCAGAACACATGACCATTATAACCCAGCCCACTTAATCCCATCGGGCTGGGACTATTACTTGACCCTTCTCTTACAAAAGAATATAAATGATATAACATGCTATGCACATCCTGCTGACTTTGTGCATCCCCTTCAATGATGATATCACTTTTCCATAAATCGTTCCATGCTTTGTTATGCATTTCAATCAATCTGTCGCGGCCCTGCAGTTTTGCAAATATGGTCAGCCGTTCGGCTTCATTCAAAGGGTCATCATGATGTGCAGACGTGATAGAAGATCCTACAATAGAATAGCGATAGGTTTCACCTGCTTTTATTTTTTTAGCAAACTTCATCAGGTGCATATTATTGTCCCACATTTCGTGAATCACTCTTGGTTCGCTACCATGGGCTTCACTAAAAATAAATGCATTGCTGGCGCACATCAGCAGTTTTCCGGTGGGACTTTTTGCTGTGGAAGTGAGTAAGCTTATAGTAGTATGCGGACGGTCAATTTCATTATAATAATTCTGCACTTCTTTTAATGCATCAGGTGCTTCCATTTGCGAAGCACTGCCAAAACTGAAATCTTTTTTTGCTGTTACATTGATATCCATCAAAACAGAGTAAGGCAGCTGGCGCAATGCATAATAAGTATAGCTGATGGTGGCAATATCTTTATAATTGAAAGAAGTTGTAAAACTGGCGCCTTTCATATCCAGCACCTGTTGCATATTGTTTACATCGTTGTTAGATAATCTTCTGCCGTCAATTTCCATATACATATTCAGGAGATTGAAGCTCTTTAAAAAATTGCTCACCCTTCCCCTTCCGTATAAATCATAGGCGCCAGCCAGCACCACATCTTTTACTTTAAAGGCTTCGGAACTGCTTACAATACCCACCATGCCATTGGCAACTGTAACCCCATAATAATTTTTAGCATCGATAGTTGAAGTGGAAATTTTCCAGGCATCCTGTGCAAACGAAATATTACATATAAGTAACAGCAGTACAATAGCAGGCCAATTTTTCATAATCGTTAATTTATTATCTGAAATTACATATCATTCAGCAGATGCAATTATTTTTTAACAGGGCAATACCGTTGATTTTCTAACAACAATCGTTTGCATTAAAAGGCTTTGCAAACAAATACCGCGGCTAAGTACTGATTTCACTAACTTAATGGCGTAAAACTTGCTTATGAATCAAAATAAATTATTTCAGTATTCCATTGTGGCCGCTTTAGCCGGTTTTATTTTTGGATTTGACACGGTGGTGATCTCCGGCGCCAATCAACCCATTAAAGACCTTTGGCCTACCACACCTTTATTCCATGGATTTTTTATTATGTCGATGGCATTATGGGGAACGGTAATTGGGTCTATTTTTGGAGGGATACCCACTCAAATTTTAGGCAGAAAAAAAGTATTACTGTGGATCGGGATTTTGTTTGGCGTATCTGCATTTGGTTCTGCATTTGCACAAGACCCGTATACTTTTTCTTTCTTCCGTTTTATAGGAGGTATTGGCATTGGTGTATCGTCGGTAGTAGCACCAACTTATATTTCTGAAATATCCACTGCTAAAACACGTGGCCGTTTGGTAGCCATGTATCAGTTCAATATTGTATTCGGCATTTTGGTCGCTTTCTTATCCAATTATTTTTTACAAGGCGTTGGCGGTAGTAACGACTGGCGTTGGATGCTGGGTGTACTGGCTATTCCTTCCATTATTTATACAGTAATGGTATTAGGTGTTCCTGAAAGTCCGCGCTGGCTGATCAGTAAAAAAAATGATTTGGATGGAGCCAAAAAAGTGATGGCACAAATTGGCGTGGAAAATATTGATGCAGAAATTGCTGCTGTTATTGAAAGCAACAAACACGAAACAGCATCAGGGAATAACAGTTCTTTCTTTACTGGCAAACACAGCAAACTGATATGGCTGGCATTTTTAATTGCTTTCTTCAATCAGCTATCGGGCATTAATTTTATTTTATACTATGCTCCGGAAATTTTAACCAAGATTGGTTTGGGTGCAAAAGAATCTTTATTAAATTCTATTGCTATTGGCGGCACCAATTTAATTTTCACATTTGTGGGTTTATATTTAATTGACCGCTTAGGAAGAAAAACATTAATGATCATTGGTTCTATTGGTTATATACTCAGCCTGTCGATGGTGGCTTATGCGTTTAACACTGGGGGCAGTCCGACTTTTCTAATGAGTTTTTTATTATTGTTCATTGCTTCACATGCTATTGGGCAGGGGGCAGTAATATGGGTATTTCTTTCCGAAATATTTCCTAATAAGATCAGGGCAATGGGGCAATCATTTGGGGCGAGTGTACATTGGGTATTTGCAGCCATCATCACTTTAATTACTCCGGTATTTTTAGATAAGAAAGATGGCATACTGAAAGATGCTCCCTGGATCATTTTTGCATTTTTAGCAGGCATGATGGTATTGCAACTGATATGGGTGTTGACAAAGATGCCGGAGACTAAAGGTGTATCGTTGGAAGAACTGGAGAAGAAGCTGAGTGCGTAGGGAAGGTTGCACGCAGAGACACGGATGGCGCAGAGAAGCAATGGCTAAGCGTGGATAAGAGAAAAAGAGTACAAAGAGGAAATACAACGCTCCTTTTCTCTTTGTGCTCTTAGCAAAAAGAAATTGTGTAGCGCTGTGTTAGCCTTTGTATCCTTTCTTTTTTTTATTTGCACGCAGAGACACGGAGGGCACAGAGAAGAAATAGCTAAGAGTGGATAAGAGAAAAAGGGTACAAAGAGGATATGTACAACACTCTTTTTCTCTTTGTGCTCATAGCTAAAAGAAATTGTGTATCGCTGTGTTAGCCTTTGTATCCGTTCTGGTTTTTTTTATTTGCACGCAGAGACACGGAGGGCGCAGAGAAGCAATGGCTAAGAGTGGATAAGAGAAAAAGGGTACAAAGAGGATATATACAACGCTCCTTTTCTCTTTGTGCTCTTAGCAAAAAGAAATTGTGATTTAATTTTATTTGCTCGCAGAGGCGCTGAGGGCGCAGAGAAAATTCATTATTAATTTTTTACCATGATATTAAGGAACTGTTTATTAGCACTTACAATTATGATACCTGTGTTGTGTGATGCACAAAAAACATTGTATACTGAACAATACCGGCCGCAGTTTCATTTTTCTCCGGCTACCAACTGGTGTAACGATCCTAATGGATTAGTGTATAATAATGGCACGTATCATTTATTTTATCAGCACAATCCATTTGGCAATCAATGGGGACATATGACATGGGCACATGCCACCAGCACCGACCTGGTGCACTGGAAACATTTGCCCATTGCCATTCCGGAAGAAAATGGCATCATGATTTTTTCAGGCACCTGTGTAGTAGATAAAAATAATACCAGTGGTTTTGGAAAGAACGGTAAAGTACCCATGGTGGCTGTATATACCGGACATATTGAAAATGTAAACCAGTCGCAGCATATTGCATACAGTTTGGATGATGGTATTACCTGGACAAAATATGCCAACAACCCTGTACTTGATCTGCATAAAAAAGATTTTCGTGATCCAAAAATATTCTGGCAGGAAGAAAAAAAATATTGGGTGATGGCATTGATGTTTCCTGTAGAACATATGGTACAGTTTTACTCTTCGCCCAATTTAAAAGACTGGAAACATTTAAGTGATTTTGGTCCGGCGGGTGATACCTCTGGTGTATGGGAATGTCCTGATCTTACACAGGTACCTGTTGAGGGCATGCCGGGTAAAAAGAAATGGCTACTTCAGATGTCTCAAAATGCGAGCATGCAATATTTTGTGGGAGAATTTGATGGCGTAAAATTTATAAATGAAAACTCAGCTGCTGTTATAAATCGTCCAGACTATGGTCCAGATTATTATGCTGCAATAGCGTATAACCAATTACCTGCATCAGTATTACCTACCAGCATTGGCTGGGTAAACAATTGGAATTATGCCAACGATATCCCCACCACACCATGGAAAAGTGCCATGGCCTTACCGCGTACATTGAGTGTAAAGAAAATTAATCAGGAATGGGTATTGATTCAAAAGCCGATTGCAGCAATAAATACATTACGACAATCTTCTGAAAAAATACCAGCTCAGGAAGTGGTGACAGGCAAAAAAACAGTACCAGTAAAAAGCAGGCAGTTTGAAATGGAATTAACAATTGAGCCTTCGGTTTCATCAATAAGCGGAGTAAGAATAGCTGCCGGTGGAGATCATTATTTTGAGATTGGGTATGATGCTGCTAAACAAGTATTGTATATGAACAGAAGCAAAAGCGGCAATACCGCCTTTAATGAAAATTTTAAAAAGATGCTACGGTATGAAAAGCCTCTTGCACTTAAGCAAAAAAAGCTGCATCTGCATATTTACTTTGACAACAGTATTGCAGAAGTTTTTGCTAATGAAGGAGAAGTTGTTTTTACAACACAATTATTTTCTGAACCAAATGACAATGGCATTGAATTGTTCAGTACCGGGGGGAAAACAATATTCAGTAAAATGCAAATATGGAAAATGAGTTCGGCATGGAATCAGCATTGATGCTTTTGAGCAATATGCCTTAATTTTGCAGCCGCTGCTATTATTGAAATAATTTTAGAGAAATAATTTATGAAAAAGAAAATAACGTTTATTGTAACTGGCATTGGAGTGATCGCTTTATTGTATATATTTTTTGTGCCTTCTGTAACAAAAAAAGACATCCTGATTAACGCACCTGTTATAAGAGTACAGCATCAGCTGTCAACCATAAAAAGTATTTCCAGATGGTATTTACCTTTTGCAGGAACGGATACTGCTTCTATAAAAATAACAGGAAATAACAAAATTGCATCCAATACAGATTCATTACTGATCACCAGCCTTACCGGATTAAGAGCAGCATATCAGGTAACTGAAAACGGAGATACTAAAGACTTTTTATTTGATGTATTTGCAGATACTGCAAATACATCGAGAGTAACCTTAAGTTATACCAGCAGTTTATGGAGCAGGCTAACCAGCAGCAGCGCTGTAACTGCCAATGCGGTAAAAAGCTTACAGCATCTTAAAGAATATTTTGAAGACACTAAAAAAATGTATGGTTTCCAAATGGAAGTGGTTGAACTCACCGATACTGCATTTCTCTTTACTTCAAAAGTAGTGTCCAACAGTATCAAAAAAGAAACTTTTAAATTACTATATGAATCATTGATACAGCATGCAGCAGAAAAGGATATGGGATATAATGGCACAAAAATATTTTATACCTCACCCTATGGGAATGATAGTATACATATTTTTACCAGTATTGGCATCAGTAATCCAAAAAATGCTTCTCTTGAGGGAGAATTCAGCCTGAAAAGAATGCCTTACAAAGGCCGTTTACTTTCAGCTTATTATCAGGGCAGTTTTAAAAATATCAACGCTGTTATAAAAGCGATGGAGCAATTTAAAGCTGATAATAACATGACCAGTATGGCGATCCCATTTATTAAGCCGATAACAGAGGGAATTGATTTTGACGATGCTCAAATTATTCAGGCCAGGGCCTATTATCCGGTGTATTAATCCGGCAAGGCTTTTATTATTTTATTATCATCAGTGAATCGTTATTTCTTGCAATGATCCAGGCAGGCTGGTGATTGATCTGTACTGGTAATATATGCCTCACCTGATTTTTGATCACTACCCCATTAATGCGTTCTGCTTTAAAACTACCATGACCGGTATTGATGAGCACATCTCCAAAATCAGCATCGTTGCGGTTGATCTCCATTGCCTGATCGTAAAAATTACCACCGGTTAATATATCAGGTAACTGATCTCCGTTGGCATCAATAACTTCCGCATCTTTTAAACAGGATAACTGTGTTTGCCAGGGCAGTTTTTTTAATTCAAAATTTCCATGCCCGTCATTCAGCAGTACTGCATTAGAAAAATAATCAGCACTAAACAATACTGAATTTTTTAGTTTGTCTGCTTCAAAGATATCACTGACTGAAGCTTTTGAATAATCTGCAGCAAACAAATATTTCTTTTTAATAAAAGGCATTTGTTTTTCCAGATCCATTTTACTGGCCATTGGTATTTCTATGCTCTGTTTGTAATAAGTAACCACCTGTTCTTTGGTTCCGTTATTATCAAAATCATTATAATACATTCTTACCGGATGGTCTGCATCAGGATGAAACTTACTGTTCTCCCCCTGATTACCCGCAATAAAATCCGTATCGCCATCGCCATCAATATCAACAGGAAGTATAAAATTCCACCAACCTTTTTTATCTGTGAGTTCTTTCTTTATAAATTTCCCTTTATCATTTACAAAAGCTTCAATGCCACCCCATTCCATTGTAAGTACCAGATCAGTTTGTTTATCGTTATTGATATCTGTCCAAACTGCATTGGTTACAAAACCAATACCGGAAAGCTCATTCATGTAAGTGGCAGTTACATCCTTAAAATGCCCCTTGCCATCATTTTGCAACAGATAGGACGGTGGAATTTTTCCATAGGCAAATGGAGTGGTTCGTCCGCCAATAAAAAGATCAACGAATCCATCCTTGTTAAAGTCAAAAGGTTTAATACAGGATTGAGTAAGGTATATTTTTGGAAATGCATTTTCCTGTTTGTTCATATTCCCCTTTCCATCATTAATATATGCTCTTGGTTGCCTCCATATTTCTGTACCAAAATATTCATTACCACCACTGGCCACCAGCAGATCTAGAAACCCGTCATTATTAATGTCTGCAAAGCAGGCATCCACATCCTCGTAGGTACTGTCTGAACTAAATTGCGGCTGCTGTGATTTAATAAATGTGCCATTTTTATTTTGTAAATAAAGCGCACTGGTTTTCCATTTTGCGCTTCCAATGTAAACATCCTGCAAACCATCATTATTTACATCTCCTACTGCAAGTGCAGGACCCTCACTGCCAAACATCCGGGGCAGCAATATCTCTCTGTTAAACTCATTAAAATCATTTTCTTCATGCAAATAATTGAGGCCGGTTGATTTGGTGATATCAGCCATTAGCCTTCCAACAGTTTTATTATAGTTCTGAATAGATAAATAATTAAACACAGGTAGCCCTTTCTTCCATTCTATATTCAGCCGGGTAATGGTGCTGTCCCATTTAATATGTTCATACGTATTATCCGGCCAAACAAGTAACATAGAATCCACAGGTGCGGTACCTATACCAATATGCAATGGAATTTCCATTGATGACATAAAGCCCCTCACCGGATATTTTTCGGCAGCTATGATACCGTTAGCGGTATATACAAAACATCTGGCACCTAATGCATTAATATTTTCTTTGGGGCCTTTCAGGTTTATATTGACATACCTGTTTGCAGCAGGACTGGTATTTTTATATACAATCACCGGATCCCAAATATTATTGACTACTATATCCAGTTTACCATCATTGTCCAGATCGGCATATACCGCACCGTTACTGAAAGTATTGGGACTATTGGTAACCGATTCGCTGATATCGGTAAATGCGGCATTGCCATTGTTCTTAAAAAAACGGTTGGGTAATTTAATTTCAGGAAATTTATTGATGGTAGCCAGTTCGCTTTCATCCATTTTGTTGTTCTGCATTTTTTCCTGAATCACATCGTTCACCATATAGTTGATGTAATCGATGTCGGTTAGCCGTTTAGGAATGCCATTGCTAATGAAAAGGTCTTTATTGCCATCATTATCAAAATCCATAAAGAGGCTGCTCCAGCTCCAGTCGGTGGCGAAGGCTCCGCTGTAATAAGCCACTTCAGAAAACATCCCGTTCCCTCTGTTCAGCTGCAAATTATTTCGGGCATACTGATTATTATATCCGTACTGTAATTTTTCCAAATGAGTTTGGTATTCATCTTCTCCTAATGAACGTTTGGAAATAAACGGATCATAAGGCAGCATGTCCATCGAAATGATATCAGACAGTGCATCATTATTTACATCTGCAATATCCACCCCCATGCTGAACTGGCTGGTATGCATGATATGATCGTTTAGCTCATCTTTAAAAGTCCCGTTTCGCTGATTGATATACAGGTAATCATTTTCGTGAAAATCGTTGCCGATATAAATATCCGGATAACCATCCATATTGATATCGCTGATGGCAATACCCAATCCATAACTGATTTTGTTACTGTTGATACCGCATAGTCTGGTAATATTGGTAAAGTGCCCTTTATCGTTTCTGAAAAATTGGTCGCCCGTAAGTGTATCGTAAGTGTTTAAAAAATTAGCCCTGGGTGCAAAATTACCATCATGGTTTACAGAGTGATTGAGCAGGAACATATCCAGATCACCGTCGGCATCAAAATCAAAAAATGCCGATTGTGTACTAAAGCCGGAGAAACTGAGCCCATACTCTTCTGTTTCATCTTTATACACAGGAATGCCATTATTTATTGCATTGCAAACCAGTAACTGATTTTTTCCTGTGAGCACTTTGTATTTACCCACTCTGCAGATATACAGGTCGAGCATGCCATCGTTGTTGATATCTACCACACTTACACCGGTGCTCCATGAACTATCAACAGGAATTTGTGCTGCGGCAGTAACATCTTTAAAATGCATATTGCCTTCATTAAGGTAGAGCCGGTTTTGATTTTGATTGCCTGCAAAAAACAAATCTGTTTTACCATCGTTATTAAAATCACCCGCACCCACTCCTGCTCCATTATAATAATACATGTATTTGAGCAGGTTGAAATCAGTTGTTGGTTTCAGATTATTCACAAAATCTAATCCGGTAGAGTCATTTTTTAATACTGTAAACAAAGATTGTTCAGCAGGCTTTGGGCTGTTATTGCATGAATAATTGCCCAGTGCAATTACCATGCTTAATAAACAAATAAAAAATCTGTTGTTGATATACATATTCGCTGCTGCTATTTATACTTACTGCAATAATTATTTTTTTATAGCCCTGTACAGTTCCGGAAATTCATTATTTCTTAAGTACAATATTCCGGATCCGTTTTTTTGTTTGATTAAAACAATATCTCTTACCTGTCCCTTCAAACTGATTCCTGATTGCTCATTGCTTAGCATCACAAAGCTGCCTTTACCATCATTCAGTAATACAGTTCCTTCGTTTGCATCCAATCTGCCCAGTTGCGGCTGAAATCCAAACTCATTACCGCCCAATACCAGATCAATATAGCCATCATTATTTATATCTGCAGGCAATAGGGCTTTTACTGAAGACAGCTGTACTGCAGCCGGTAATGCCTGCACGCTGAAATTGCCATTCCCGCTATTATAAGCAAAACATGAAGCACTGTAATTAACCTGCCGCATAAACACTTTTTCCTGTTGTTCTTTGGTAAATAATTCCTGGAAAGATTTTTTAGCATAATCTGCATGATGCAGGTTTTGTTTTTTTAACATGGGCATCTGGCTTTCCAGTTCACCTTTCATAAATACAGGTTTATCTTTTCCATCAACAGTTCGGGTAATAATTTTATCCGGCTCTCCATTATTATCAAAATCGCTTACAAATAATTTTATGGGATTATCTTTATCAGGTTTCAAATAAAAATTTTCGCCTAAGTTTCCCAATATCAAATCCTGTTTACCATCACCGTTAATATCCGCTGCAGCTACAGTTTGCCACCAGCCCATTTTATCGGAAAGGTTATTGGCTAAAATTGCAAAACCGCTCGCTGTATATTTAAATATTTGTGGTGCCATCCAATCCCCCACTAGCACAAGTTCATTTTTTTTATCCCCGTCTATATCTACCCATACTGCTCCGGTAATCATGCCGGCATTACAAACAGCTTTGCATTTATCTTCGGGCAGGTCGGTAAATTTTCCTGTGCCGTCATTTACATAGATATGACTTTGCGGTGTTAATCCGTATACACCCGTTACACATCTGGCGCCCACAAAAAGATCCAGGTCGCCATCTTTATCAAAATCGTTTGCAACAGCAACTGAAATATTATCTTTATTCAAAGGGAATGCCTGTAATGATGCAGTAAAATTTCCTTTGCCGTCATTGATAAACAACCGGTGTTGCAGCTCTTTTGCAGCAGGCATCACCACATTACCGCCGGCACATATCAGCAGATCCATATCGCCATCTTTATCACAGTCAAAAAATAATACGGCTCCGTCTACAAATCCTGTAAACTGTTTAAAGGCATCCTGTTCTTTTTTAACAAATCCACCGGAAACATTCTGTACATATAAAGCTCCCTGTTTGGTGGTTGTTCCGCCAATGTATATATCATCCAGTCCATCTCCATTGATATCGGCCACTGCCGCTTCAGGCCCATCATGCGATAACATTTGCGGTATCCCTCTTTCTCTGTAAAAATCGGTAAAATCATCATCCATGTTTTTATCAAAGGCTGTGGGCAATTTTTCCATTAAGGGTATTGCTTTTGCAGCAAACTGTGGTATAAATTTTGGCCCGGCAGCCGGCTGCGTATACACAAGGCCGGTATTTATTTGCGGATGGTTGACTTTGGTAAAACTTAAATCAGGCCATATGATGAGTAAAGAATCTGCCTGAGTGGCTTTGCCGATACCGATACACTGTTTATAATCTACCGAAGATTGAAAACCCCTGCCAGGCATCACTTCCCTGCTGTATACCTGATTGCCATTGTACACCATAATCTTACTGCCCACAGCAAAAGTATTGTTGCCTTTACCTTTTAGTGTTATTTCAATAAAATTATTTTTATTTAGCTCCCTGCTCTTGTTTTTAAATAAAAACGCAGGTTCGTTCACATTGTTTACCACCAGGTCCAAATCGCCATCATTATCAAAGTCGGCATATGCAGCCCCGTTAGAAAAAGAGTTTTCAGTAAAGCCCCAGTTAACCCCTTCGTCAGCAAATTTCAGATTGCCCAGATTTTTGAACATTTTATTGGGCACTGCAATAGAAGGGATTTTGTTTACCAGTGCAGACAGCTCTTTTTTCCCTGTTGCCATCATCTGGCCTTTTATTTCGTTGGCATCAAAACTTAAAAAATCCTGATTGGTTAAATCGCGGTAGATACCATTACATACATATAGGTCATTCCAGCCATCATTATCTGCGTCAAACATCAATGCTCCCCAGCTCCATTCAGATGCATTCACCCCGCTGTAATTAGCAATATCTTTAAACCTGCCTTTACCATCATTCAACTGTAAAGTATTTTGCAAAAACTGATGAAAGAATCCATTGCGTTCTTTTAATCTGAACTGGTCGATATCATCAAAGCTTAAAGTGGTCTTTAAACGGTAATCATCTGCCGGCAACATATCGGTGGTAAATATTTCTGAAGCACCATCATTATTAATATCGCCAAAATCGGCACCCATGGAAGCAAAACTGTTATGTTGCAGCCTTTGTTCCAGCTCATCCTTAAACGTACCGTCTTTTTGATTGATGTATAAATAATCTCTTTCAAAAAAATCATTCGACACATATACATCAGGGTAGTTATCTCCATTTACATCACCCACGGTTACGCCTAAGCCAAAACTCATTAGCGTTCCATGAATACCTGCCTCTTGGGTGACTTCAGTAAAATGACCATTATTGTTGCGAAATAAATGATCGCCCCCGCCTTTTAAATAGCCGGCTACATTCCATTTGTCAGCAGGCACGTCGCGCTGTTTGGGATAACCCAAACTATTTACAGGCACAGGACTGTTGTCTATTTTAAACATGTCGAGATCACCATCCATGTCATAATCAAAAAAACTAACCTGTGTAGTATAGCCTGAATCGGTCAGTCCGTATTGTGCAGCACTTTCAGTAAAACCAAGATTGTGATTATTGATGAATAACTGATTACTGCGCAGGGCTGCATTATTCATGCTTCCTGCATTGCTTACAAAAATATCCAGCCAGCCATCTGCATTCACATCTGCCATTACCACACCTGTACTGTATTGCTGTTTATCAGTAAATCCTGCAGCAACAGAAATATTTTCGAACTTAAAATTACCCTTGTTTAAATATAATTGATTGCTTCCCTGATTGGCAGTAAAAAAAATGTCTGGCAATCCATCATTATTAATATCGCCAGTGGCTACACCACCTCCATTATAAAAATTACGGTAATTCAGAATATTGATGGTATCGTTATCCTGTACATGATTTATAAAACTGATGCCCGAGTTTTTTACCTGCTCAAATAAAGCCGGCTCATTTTTTTTACTATTGCAGGAGTTCAGCAATTGCAGCACTGTCATTGCTGTAAGCAATAATAACAGAGTGGTATTATTTTTTACCGGATTCAGCATTGCTTATACTTATTTTTTTATCCCGCTGTTTAATTTAAACAAAGCAGGAAACTGATTGTTTTGCAAAAACAAAACAAATACTCCTTTACTGTTTCTGATTGTTTTTATATCTCTTATTTCGGCTCTAAGGTTTAGTCCGCTCAGTCTGTTATCCTGCCAGTTGAAACCACCTTTGCCATTATTGATGAGTACATCTCCAAAGTTGCCATCCAGTTTTTCAAATTGAGGTAAAAACCCAAACTGGTTTCCTCCTGTTACCAAATCCATAAAACCATCGCCATTAATGTCAATAGGAAGGATTGCATTGATACAGGAGAGCTGACTCATTAAGGGTAAAGCTTTTACAATAAAGTTGCCATTGCCATTATTAATGGCTACACAGGAAGATGCATAATTAAACTGTTTAACCACAGATGATGCAATCATATCTTTTGCAAACAATTCCTGAATAGATTTTTCTGCATATTCCTTATGTGTAAGGTTTTCTTTTTTCAGTACCGGTAACTGGTCCTGCATATCACGTTTTAAAAAAACGGGCAAGTCTTTTCCATTAATAGTATAGGTCATGATCTTATCCAGATCCCCATTTTTATCGTAATCATTCATCCACAATTTAGAGGCATTGGCAGAATCGGGATTCAGATAAAAATTCTCCCCGATATTTCCTAAAATAAGATCCTGTTTGCCATCATTATTGATATCCGCTGCAGCCATAGATTGCCACCAGCCGAATTTATTACTGATATTGGTTTTTATCTCTTGAAAATGATCTTTATTAAAAGCAAATATTTTTGGAGCCATCCATTCGCCGGTAATAATCAGTTCTTTTTGTTTATCGCCGCTGATATCTGCCCATAGTGCGGCGGTTACCATTCCTATATGAGCAATATCCGGATTTTTTGACTGGGCAATATCTGTAAAATGACCTTTGCCATCATTCACCAATAAATAACTCTGCGGATCTTTTCCATATACCCCCGGATAACTTCTGCCTCCAATAAAAAGATCAGGGTAGCCGTCACTATTAAAATCATTGGCAATTGCAGTGGCAATATTCATTCCTGTTGAAGGAAATGCGTTGAGTGCCGGAGTAAAATCTCCTTTGCCATTATTGGCATATAATCGGGGTTGTAATTCGGCACTGTTTACCGGATGACTGTTACCTCCGGGGCCTATCAGCAAATCGGGGTCACCATCTTTATCATAATCAAAAAATAAAATGGCCACATCATCAGCTGCACCTGAAGCTTGTTTTAATACATCAACTTCTTTTTTCAAAAAACTGCCGTCGGCATTTTGCAAATACAATTGCCCTTTTTTATTTTCTGCAGCGCCAATATATATATCGGTGCGTCCGTCTGCATTCACATCTGCAGTATCAGCTTTAGGCCCTTCGCGGGAAAATATTCTTGGGGTAAGCCTTTCGTTATAAAAATCTACAAAATTGCTTTCTTCATGTTTCTCAAAATTTGCAGGCACTGCAGTTAATATCGGTTGTGTAACCGGCTGATTTATTATTTTTTCCTTAACCACCGGTGTGGTGCTTTCGTTGAAACTATGCAGTTTGTTTATTGCAGGAGAAATAATTGTACTGGTAGTTCTGTTGGGCCAGGTAATGATTGCTGAGTCAACGGCATTTATTTTCCCTAACCCAAAAAGCAGTTTATACTCAACAGATGACTGAAAGCCTCTGCTGGGAAAAAGTTCCCGGGTGAGTATTTGGTTACCGGTATACAATTTTACTTTGCTGCCAACAGCAAATGGGTTTTCAGCATTCCCCTTTAAAGAAAATGCGATATAATTATTTTGATTGATTTCGCGTGAATTATTTTTATATACCGATGCAGGCTGATTCTGATTACAAACGATCAGATCCAAATCGCCATCGTTATCCAAATCGGCATATGCAGCACCGTTACTAAATGTAGGCTGATCCATTCCCCACTGGCTACCGATATCGGTGAACCTGAGATCACCATTATTACGGTAAACTTTATTGGGTAACGGTGTTTGTGGTATTTCATGCAATATCTTATCTACTGATTCTTTTTTGCCTGACAGTACCATTTTTTGGTTAACCTCATTGGCAAAAAAATCCATAAAGTCAAGGTTAGTCACATCGCGGTTTACACCGTTGCATACATACAAATCGTTCCAGCCATCATTGTCCATATCAAAAATCAATGCCCCCCAGCTCCAGTCGGTAGCTGCAACGCCACTGTATCTGGCAATATCAATAAAGGCATTGTTTTTATTGTTGAGCTGCAAACAGTTTTTGGTATATTGATAATAAAAACCTGATTTTAATTTGTCGGTAAACAAACTGATATTATCAAATGAACCCGTTGTTTTTAAGCGGTAATCATTCATTGGTAACATGTCTGTGGTAAACAGATCGGGGTATCCGTCATTATTGATATCCCCAATATCGGCACCCATTGAAGAGAAGCTGGTATGCTGAAACCATTGCTCCATTTCGTCTTTAAATGTGCCGTTGTGTTGATTGATATACAGGTAATCTCTTTCGTAAGAATCGTTAGAAACAAACACATCGGGCCAGCCATCGTTATTGATATCTGTTACAGAAACGCCCAATCCAAAACTGATGAGCCCGCCATGTATTCCTGCAGCAGTAGTTACTTCTTTAAATAATCCATTATCGTTTCTAAACAAATGATCTCCGCCACCCATTACCATTTGGGGGATCTTCCATAAACTATCGGGCATATCTCTGCGGTTGGCAAAGTTGAGTTGGTTGATTGGAATGGGGCTGTTGTTGATCATAAAGCAATCGAGATCATTATCCCCATCATAATCAAAAAATGAGACCTGAGTACTGTAGGCCGAAATATCCAGTCCGTATTTTGCTGCCGACTCTGTGAAACTGAGGTTGCGATTATTGATGTACAATTTATTTTTTCTGGTGCCGGTACCCATATGCCCCGATGCACATACATAAATATCCAGCCAGCCATCGTTGTTGATGTCGGCGAAAACCACTCCGGTATTCCACATCTTATCTTCAATGATTCCGGCAGTTGAAGTAATATCTTCAAACTTTAGTAGTCCTTTATTCAGGTATAATTTGTTGGCACCGGTATTGGAGGTCATAAATACATCCGGCAATCCATCATTGTTAATATCGCCTAAGGCAACGCCATTGCCGTTATAAAAATTACGGAATAAAAAACCATTTTCAAGACTATCATCAATCACTTTATTATCAAATACAATTCCTGTACTATCGGCCAGCTGAAATAAAGTTTTACCATTGCCTTTCTGTTGTTGTGAACAGGAAAAAAAACAAGATGCAACAAGTATATATAAGCAATAGTTTTTCATGCTTTAAAAACTTCCTTTTCTGTCTGATTCTTTTAATAATGAAAGGCCATTGCTATTAAACAATGGCCTTTCACAAAATTATACTTAAATCCGGTTAAAATCTTAATTAGTAACCAGGATTTTGTTTTAAGTTAGGATTAGATCCCAATGCCTGACCAGGAATTGGCATTAATAAATACTTAGGATTGTCAGTTGGTTTATACTGCCATGGTTTTAAATAAACACCAAAGCGGATAAGGTCTGTTCTTCTAACAGATTCCCAGTACAATTCCCTGCCTCTTTCAGCAAGTAAAGTAACTGGATCTACAGGGTTAGCAGAGTTTACTAAAGGCAAAGTTGCCATTGGAGCAGCACCCCTTACCGCACGTAATGCATTAACTAAAGCTCTTGCACCGGTAGCATCTGGAGCAGCAGCACGTAATTTGGCTTCAGCTACCATCAATACCACATCAGCATACCTTAAGATAACGATATCGTTACCTGCATTACTTTGGTAGTATTTAGAACCGTTGGTAAAGTCAGGACCATATTTTTCAACACGGATACCGGTAACTTCAAGGTTAGCACCTGTTTCTTTTTGATCGTTAGCAATAACTGGATTGAAAGCTAAAGGCGCGCCTTTTCTGTCTTTTAAAGCTACTCCATTTTCGTTATACTGCTGTCCGATCATCATGCCTGGTCTTTGACCAGAAGCATTAGTTACACCAGGATAATATCTTCCGCCAATTCTGCTATCAACAGCGGTATCAGCATATCTTCCGGAAATGTTACCTGCAGCAAACTGAGTAACGCCCACCATTGGAGTTACAGCACCAAAGCTGTTATAAAAATCACTGATAGTTGAGAAACCGTTCCATCCTGCATTAGGGTTGGTGCTGGTTTCCTGGTTGTAGTGCAAAGTTCTGCACCATTCAGACTGAGGACCACTGTTATTTGCACTTACACCAGAGTTATTGATATAAGTAAAAATATTTTCAGTAGATGAGCTGTTATTAGCATCAAAGTTTTTGAAATACTCTGTCATATAAGTATAACGGCCGCTGCTGATGATAGCATTACCCAAAGTGATTACTTGTTGCATATCTGCATCAGCAAAAGTTGGAGCAGCTCTGTTTAAC
>JBAXET010000019.1:0-32283 GCA_037140275.1 Ferruginibacter sp.
CTGCAAATATGGCGGTTAATTCATTGGCCTCTATTATTAATCTGTCTAATTCATTCCCGCTTTGCAGCCCGGCTTCTTTTACTACTTCTAACCAGTAATGACTTTCGTCGGCTTCCTCCAGAACAATCTCAATTTTATACAGAAAATCTGCCGGAGATTTTGCTCTCACGCTGGCCCTGTAATTCGCGCCAACTGAACCAGCAGACCTGATTAATTGCTTTGCAATTTCAAATCCTGCAGCATTTTTAGGGAATCCCTCACAAAGTTTAATAACATCAACATGAAATTGTTTTGTTCTTTGTTGTAATTCTTTTCTATCCATAAAAATTAGTTTTCATTAACGGCTACAAAATCCTACATCAGCCATCCTACATCAGACATCCTCAATCCTACATCAGACATCCTCAATCCATTCTCTCGGATGTAAGCAGGCTTCCTGTAAAATATATTCAGGCGTTCCAAACGCCGGTTGATAATTGTATTCGAATCGTACGGTTGGAGGAAGGCTCATCAGAATACTTTCAATTCGGCCATTGGTTTTTAATCCAAATAATGTACCCTTGTCGTGAACCAAATTAAACTCCACATAACGGCCCCTTCTTATTTCCTGCCAGTGTTTTTGCTGTTCGGTATAAACGGTGTTTTTTCTTTTTTCTGCAATGGGAATATAGGCTTCAATAAATACATTGCCACAAGTCTTTGCAAAATCTATCCAAAACTGCACTTCTTTATTTTCATCTGCTCTTTGATAGTCATAAAAAATACCACCAATGCCCCGGCGCTCTTCATTGCGGTGCCAGTTTACAAAATAGTTGTCGCAGTCTTTTTTAAATTTGGGGTAGAAGCTACTATCAAATGTATCGCAGGCATTTTTATAGGTCTGGTGAAAATGTTTTGCATCTTCTTCAATTAAATAATAAGGGGTAAGATCTGTGCCACCACCAAACCAACGGTCAATCACTTCATCTTTTTCATTGTATAATTCGAACATTCTGTAATTACAATGTACTGTTGGTACAAAAGGATTGAGTGGATGAATGACAAGACTTAATCCGCAGGCAAACCATTTAGCCCCGTTTATTTTCAACTGTGTTTTCATGGCATCTGTAACATCACCAAAAACAATGGAAGTATTTACACCTCCTTTTTCAAATACATTACCATTTGCAATCACTCTTGTTTTTCCACCACCGCCTTCAGCCCTTTCCCAATTATCTTCAAAAAATGTGGCCTTGCCATCGCATGACTCTACCGCGCTGCAAATATTATTTTGCAGCTGGTGAATTTGTGCAATCCAGGTTTCTTTTATAGACATGTAGTCAATGGTCAATGGTGAATAGTCAATAGTGAATGGCAATGGTGAATGTAGCTTAATGTTTTGAACTGCTTTTATTCACTTTTCACCATTCACTTTTCACCCTCTGTATTCTTTTACTGCGTCAACAAATGCTTTGGCATGATCAACAGGTACATTTGGTGTAATACCATGACCTAAATTAGCGATGTAATTCTGTACGCCAAAAGCATCGATCATTTCTTTCACTGATTTTTTAATTTCAGGAATTGGAGCCAGTAATTTAGCCGGATCAAAATTTCCCTGAATGGTAATTTTATTTGCTGTTAATGCTCTGGCCATTTGAGGCGTAATACACCAGTCGATACCCACACCCGAAGCACTGCTTTCGCTGATCTCTTTTAAAGCATACCAACTACCTTTAGGAAATAAAATTACCGGCGCATCATCTTTCAATGCATCGGCTATCTGAAATAAATAAGGTTGTGCAAATATTTTAAAATCTGCCGGGCTTAAAGATCCTGCCCAGCTGTCAAAAACCTGTACGGTATCTGCACCAGCTTTTACCTGTGCTTTTAAATAATCAATAGTAATATTGGTGATTTTTTGTAATAATGCATGTGCTAAAGCAGGTTGCGTATAAGCAAATTGCTTTGCCTTATCCCATGTTTTACTTCCCTTGCCTTCTACCATATAGCATAAAATGGTCCATGGTGCTCCGGCAAAACCAATTAATGGTACACGGCCGTTCAATTCTTTTTTAGTAAGACTTAAAGCATTCATCACATAGATCAGACTATCTTCAGCATCTGTGGTAATCAGTGCATCAATATCAGCATGTGTTTTTATTGTTTTGGGTAATGAAGGGCCTTTGCCTTCTTCCATCAACACCTCCATACCCATAGCTTGCGGAATCACTAAAATATCAGAGAAGATGATTGCTGCATCCACACCAACCTGATCAACCGGTTGTAATGTAATTGCAGTAGCCAGTTCAGGAGTTTGTACCCTTGTGAAGAAATCATATTTTTCTCTCAGCTTGATATAATCAGGTAAATATCTTCCTGCCTGACGCATCATCCATACCGGTGGGCGTTCTACGGTTTCATGTCTTAAGGCTCTTAGTAAAAGGTCGTTCTTTAGTTGTGTCATATTGTGAATAGTGAGTGGTGAATAGTGAATGGTGAATGGTCAATGGTGAATGGTGCTTATTTTTTAAACTGCCTTTATTCACTATTGACCATTCTCTATTCACTAAAATGTTTGATCATCGTGTGCACCAGATTTTCTTTACCCGGCGCATCGCTGATGATGATAGTATTGTTTGTAAATTTTTTAATAGCTGTTGCTGTAGTATTACCAATGGCAAACAAAATTGTTTTCTGTTTGATAATATTTGTTGAAAAAAAACTGTCCACTGCACTGGGACTGAAAAACAAAATACCATCATACTGTTTACTGATCTGATGCGGTACAATAATGGTTTCATAAACCACAATTTCTTTTACCTCAATATTACTCTTACTCAAAATTTCCGGCAGCTCCTCCCTGCGCTGGTCACCGCAAAAAAAGATGACATTTTCTGCAAAACGATCTTCCACAATCAAATGGGCTAATTCAACTGCGGAATTAGCAGTGCCTGAAATACTGTTTTCTCCAAAATAGAGCGATACCAATTTATTTGTTGTAGTACCTATGCAATAAATACTCCAGTCTGTTTGCAAATTATGCTTTTGTGCTACTACCGCATCCACGGCATTCATACTGGTAAATACAATGGTTGCAGGAGAAAGCACTGCCTGCACAATTTGTTGTTTTACTTCCTGAGTTTTAATCGGTGCTGTTTCAATGAATGAGATTTCATCAATAGCAATGCCTGCAGTATTCGCTTCCTGAATCAGGGTACTGTCTAATGGCCGGGTGCATAGTATTTGAAACTTATTTTGCTGCATTACGAATTTCATCGGCTATTTTTTGCCCGCCGTGGGCTAATAAATATTCAGCTGCTGTTTTACCTAAATCAGCAGCTTCGGTTAAAGAAACTATTTTCTCAACTTCCACTTTTTGTTTTCCGTCAACAGATAAAATATTGCCCTTGAAAATCACCTTGTCATTCTTTATTTCTGCTAATGCACTGATGGGAGTGGAGCACCCGCCCAATAAAACTCTTAAAAAATCTCTTTCAATTTTGGTACATAAGGCAGTATTGCTATCATGAAAATGATTGCAGGCATCCAAACAAAAATCATCAGCTTCTCTGCAAACCACCATAATGGCACCCTGAGCCGGAGCCGGTAACATCCATTCCAATTCGATACTATTTTGTGGCCGTAAATTAATTCTTTCCAAACCTGCGGCAGCAAATATGGCACCATGCCAGTTGCTTTCTGCTACTTTTCTTAAACGGGTATTTACATTACCGCGTAAATTATCTAATCTGTGATTAGGAAAACGGTTTAACCATTGTGCTTTTCTTCTGATGCTGCTTGTCGCAATGGTGAATGGTGTGGTGAATGGTGAATGGTGAATAGTGAATAGCGCTTCAAATTTCGCCGGGTCACCATTGACCATTGACCATTGACCATTCACCAATACATTCTCTTTGTACACTAAAAGATCCTTATACGATGCTCTTTCCAAAACAGCAGCAGGCACAATGCCTTTTGCTAATTGTGTGGGAACATCTTTCATGGAGTGAACAGCAATATCAATTTTATTTGTCAGCAAGGCGATGTCTAAACTTTTAGTAAAAATGCCCTGCACACCCATTTCGTATAATGGTGTTTGCAGGTCAATATCACCTTCACTTTTAATTAAAACTAACTCTGACTGAAAATTATTTTTAGAAAGTAATTCCTGAACCTTTGTAGCCTGCCATACCGCGAGTTGACTTTCTCTGGTTCCGATGCGTATCAGTTTGCCCATGATGTTCTTAGTTTGTGCCTGTGGCAATGAATTCGTTGATGGCATCAATATAGCTGCAACCTGGCTGGTGCTGGCTACGCATTTTTATTGCCATGCCATTGACCACTTTTTGAATTCGGGTTTCTGTATTGGTTGCAGTACTTACTGCTGCATTTTGCCTTGTAATATAACTGATATAAAGATCACAGTTATGCATGGCATGCAATTTATTTTTTATGGATTTTAATGCGGGAACATTTTTACGCATAGAGTGCCATTCTAAAAATTCAAAGATCTGTTCGTCGATAATGGCTTTTGCCTTGGGCACTTCGGCTTCTCTTTTATGTAAAGTGGCATCTTTTATTTTAGATAAGTCATCCACGTTTACAAAAGTAGTATTGTGTAATTCCTGTGCAGCGGTTTCTACATTGCAGGGAATTGAAAGATCAATGATCACTTTATCTCCCTGATCAGAAACATGTGAACCTAAAATTACAGGTTCGGCACTGTTGGTTGCCACTAAAATAATATCTGCATCCGCAATATTTTGTTCCAGAGCTTCAATGGGTGCAAATTGTAAGCCTAATTCCTGAGCCAGTTCAGCGGCTTTTGATTCGGTTCGGTTAATTAATACAATATTTTTTGTTTCCAGATAATCTACCAGATTTTTGCAGGTATTGCGGCCAATCTTACCGGTGCCTATCAGTAATATTTTTTTACCGGCGATATCAACAACATGTTCTTTAATAAACTGGATAGCAGCAAAAGAAACAGATACTGTACCACCACTTAATTCGGTATTGGTTTTAATCAGTTTTGAAGCCTGCAGAACTGCGCTGATCATACGGTCTAAATACACACCGATAAAATGTTTTTCTCTTGCAAATTTTACAGCCAGTTTTAACTGCCCTAAAATTTCGTAATCTCCTAATATTTGTGAATCTAATCCGGCAGCCACATCAAACAAATGAGCGATAGCGGCTTTACCACTTCTTATATATGCAATAGATTTAAATGTTTCAACATTACCTTCTGTTTGAGAACATAATAAACCGCAAAGCTGGTCTGCATTTTCAGCAAAGCCATAAATTTCGGTGCGGTTACAGGTGGAAATAACAAAGATTTCGTTGAGGCCGTAGGAAGCAGCTAATTCAAGAATATTGGCATATTGTATGGTACTTACAGCAAACTGACCTCTCAATGCAGCATCCGTTTTTTTGTAGTTGATACCTGCTACAAAGAAAGTGGAAATATCTTTTTGTTGAACAGTTTCTGACATTGATTATTGTATTCAATTATTATTCCACAAATTTACTTTTGATTTAGCTTGCTAACTAATTTCTCTGTCATTGAACTGTCATTTTGTATTCTGATTGTAATCATTAGCAATAATGAGCAACATCATGTGCTAATTTGCATATTTGTTAATACTAACAATGAATTTGAAAACAAATAATATTTTAATCAAAGTTTGAACTTTTACCAAAGGGAGTGGTTAATTTTGGTGCAATATTTAATTATGTCAAATAAAAGAGGAATCATATTAATGAACCTGGGATCTCCGGATTCCACATCAGTAAAAGATGTACGCAGGTATTTGAATGAATTTTTAATGGATGGTAAAGTGATTGATATTCCATACTTGCTCCGCGTATTGCTGGTAAAAGGAATTATTGTTCCATTCAGAGCGCCTAAGTCTGCTGAAGCTTATGCCACTATATGGACAAAAGAAGGTTCTCCATTGGTGGTACTTACCGAACAGTTGCAACAACAATTGCAGCAATTTACAACTGAGCCCATAGAAATAGCCATGCGATATGGCAATCCCAGTCCTGCACAGGCCTATGATAATTTAATGAAAAAAGTACCGGGGCTAGAAGAAGTGATTGCTATTCCTTTATACCCTCATTATGCGATGGCTTCTTACGAAACTGCTGTGGATTATGCAAAAGAAGTACATGAAAAAGGAAAATATCCGTTCAAGCTTAATTTTATCAAACCATTCTATGATGAGGCCGATTATATAAAAGCAATGGCTGAAAATATACGACCCTATCTGAATGAGGAGTATGATCATGTATTATTCAGCTATCATGGTATACCGGAAAGGCATCTTACCAAAACAGATCCTACAGCTGCTCATTGTATGAAAGTGAATGATTGCTGTAATGTAGATTCACCTGCACATAAAAAATGTTACCGCCATCAATGTTTTGTTACCACTCAACTGATTACCGAAACATTAGGTATTGCAAAAAATAAACACAGCATCTCTTTTCAATCGAGATTAGGAAAAGGATGGTTAACACCATTCACAGATATTCGTTTGGAACAAATGCCTAAAGAGGGAATCAAAAAACTATTAATTCTTTGTCCTGCTTTTGTGAGTGATTGCTTAGAAACACTGGAAGAAATTGAAGAACGCGGTAAAGAAAGTTTTATAGCAGCAGGAGGCACTTCTTATACAATGATTCCCTGTTTAAATACAAATTCTATGTGGGTAGATACATTGAGTAAATGGGTGAAGGAAACGGGTGAAGGGAATGAACGGATGATATTGGAGGATTGATACTGGATACTGGATGCTGGATACTGGATGCGGCACTACCATGAACTTTCGACCATGAACCATGAACTTTCTCTGACAACTGATTAAACAAAAACCAATGGCTTACAACTACGTTAAAGCGCTGCATATTATTTTTATTGTTACCTGGTTCAGCGGTATGTTTTATATCGTACGCCTGTTTATTTATAATACCGAAGCAGGAGAGAAGGAAAGTATAGAGAAAGAAATTTTGCAAAAGCAATTTGGCATCATGATTAAAAGATTGTGGTTGGGCATTACCTGGCCTTCGGCAATACTCACGATTATTTTTGGCGGATGGATGGCTTATTTAATGGGTGTGGTACCGGAATGGCTGTGGATTAAATTGGGATTTGTTTGCGGATTGTATGCGTATCATTTTACGTTGCAAAAAATTTATGCCGATGAAATGAAAGGTATATTCCGTTATACTTCCAATCAATTGCGCATCTGGAATGAAGTGGCTACGATCTTTTTAATTGCTATTGTAATGATAGTGGCGGTAAAAGATAATATCAGCTGGCTATGGGGCATTATCGGACTGGCTTTATTTACTGCCGCCTTAATGAGCGCCATTAAAATTTATAAAATTCTGCGCACAAAAAAATAGCATTATTAAATAGCTTTACTAAATCTTGGTGTGGTACTTTCTTTTTGGTTGCGGAGCAGGTGTAGATCGAATGCTTTACAAATATTGCGGATGAAATTAAATCCTAAAGCAGTTACCTGTAAACCTGTTTCATCCCATTCCACTAATTGATCCAGTTCTAATAATTCTAATTCCGGAAAACTGTATTTTTTTAATAAGGGTAAGTGTTCCGGTTTAAAACTTGTTTGACCTTTACAGCTCACATCTAAAATGTATTTTTTAAAGTCTACATCTTCTGCATTTAAAAAATAGCCACGTACTACCGGAATTTCATTGCGCTCAATTGACGCATAATAATCGTGCAGCGTTTTTTCGTTTTGTGCAAAAGCCATTCCGGCATCGCTGATACTTGAAACTCCTAAACCTAATAATAATTTAGTATGCTGTGTGGTATAGCCCATAAAATTTCTGTGCAATCTTTCTTCTACCTTGGCGATGTATAAATCATCAGCTGGTAATGCAAAGTGATCCATGCCTACATCGTGATAGCCATTTTCTGTCAGCAGTTTTTTACCCAGCTGATACAATTGCATTTTCTCTTCGGTTGAAGGCAAATCTTTTTCATCAAATAATCTTTGGCCGCGACTTGTCCATGGCACATGTGCATAACTGTAAAATGCGATACGATCGGGCTGCAATGCAATAGTTTGCTCAATGGTTTTTTGCAAACTGGCAACAGTTTGTAAAGGCAGCCCGTAAATCAGATCGTAGTTAACAGATTTAAATCCTACTGATCTTGCTGCTTCGGTAGCACGTTGTACATTTTCAACAGGCTGAATACGGTTGATTACCCTTTGCACTTCGGGGTCATTATCTTGCACACCATAACTGATACGGCGGAAACCCAAATCGTACAATGCCTGTAAATGTTCTGTTGTAGTATTATTGGGATGTCCTTCAATACTGAATTCATGATCCGGTGAAATGATGGCTTTTTCAAAAATGATATTTAATAAACGCTTTAAATTTTCAGGTGAAAAAAAAGTAGGCGTACCACCTCCCAAATGCAATTCTCTGATCACCGGTTTTTCATGCATCAGCTCCATATACAAACTCCATTCTTTTGCAATAGCTTTCATGTATTCGTCTTCCACACTGTGATTAGTAGTTATTTTTTTGTTACAACCACAATAAGTACATAAAGATTCACAGAATGGTAGGTGCAGGTATAAACTGATACCTTCTTTACTATTGGTTAAACTAAACTGCTGCTGAAAAATATTTTTCCATTGTGTAATATCCAGCTCATCTTTCCAAAATGGTACTGTTGGATAACTGGTATACCTTGGAACAGGTACATTGTATTTATTTGATAAAACTGGTTCAATAGTCATAGTTGTCTTTTGTTACACAAAACTATTCTTTCAAAAAAAAAGTCGGCTGATGTAAATCAGTTGTCTTATTGAACAATATCATTTAAACACCCGAGATCATAAAAAAAGCACCTTTATACAAAGGTGCTTAGTCTCTTATGTCATATTTTGATGACTTTTCTATACTAATTGTTTACGTATAGCAAAATCTCCAAAGCGCTCATTGACATTTTTTTCTTTTTTAAAAGAAGCAAATAACCCATCCAGTTCGGAAAGAATTGTGGCTTCATCCAAACTGTCTTTGTAAATTTTATTCAAACGCAATCCCTGATTATCACCACCCAAATGCAAATTGTATTTGCCTGATGCTGTACCAATAAAACCAATTTCGGCAGCAGTACTTCTGCCGCAACCATTGGGGCAACCAGTCATGCGCAATACAATGTCTTCATTACTTAATTCATGTTTATTTAATAAGGGTTCTATCTTACTGATCAAATCCGGTAAATAGCGTTGTGCTTCTGCCAATGCCAGCGGACAAGTTGGTAAAGCCACACAGGCAATTGCATTTTTGCGCAAGGCTGATGCATTGTTGGTATGCTCAATAAGTTTAAAATTTTCCAGTATGGTATTGATCGCATCTTTGTCTGCTTCAGCCACATCGCTAATAATGATATTCTGACTGGCAGTAAATAAGAAATTACATTTATTTGTTTTGGCAATTTCTAAAAGGCCGGTTTTCATGGCGAGTTTTTCATCATCCAGTACGCGCCCGTTTTCAACAAACAAAGTATAATACCATAATCCGTTGGAGGCTTTATGCCAGCCGTAGTAATCAATGCGCTTATTAAAACTGAATGGTCTTGCCGGCTCCAGTTTAAAGCCGGTTCTTTTTTCCACTTCATCTTTATATTTATCTACGCCTAATTTATCAACAGTATATTTTAAGCGGGCTAATTTTCTGTCGCTGCGGTTGCCATAATCTCTTTGCACCGTTACCACTTCATAAATGGTTTTCAGTATTTTTTCTTCAGTATCTGCAAAGCCAATTACAGTTGCCAGTCGGGGATAGGTTTCTGCATTACCATGTGTGGCAGATAAGCCACCACCGATGGCAATATTAAATCCCTCCAGTTTGCCCTCTTCAATAATGGCAATCAATGCTAAATCATTGATCAGTACATCCACTTCATTATTGGGCGGAATGCCAATACCGATTTTAAATTTTCTGGGTAAATACCTGTCCTGATACAATGGATCTATTTCTTCATTTTTATCAGCGATCTTTTCATCATCAATCCATATTTCATAATAGGCTCTTGTTTTGGGAAACAGCAGGTCACTAATCTTGCCTGCATAAGCAAATACTTCAGCATGTAATGGCGATTGTACAGGATGTGAAGCACAAGTTACATTGCGGTTGATATCACCGCAGGTGGCAATAGAATCTAAATTGGCTTTATTAAAAGCACTGATGGTTGGTTTGATCTTCGATTTTACAATTCCGTGCAGTTGTATGGTTTGGCGAGTGGTAATTTTAATTACACCGGTAGAATTGTCTTCCGCAATAGCATTGGCTGCAATCCATTTATCTGCACTGATAAAACCACCGGGTAGCCTTAAACGAATCATAAAAGAATACAGGCGGTCCAGTTTTTTTTCTGCACGTTCTTCTCTTCTGTCGCGATCATCCTGCTGGTACATACCATGAAATTTGATCAATGCCTGATCATCCTCCCGAATGGCACCGGTGAGTGCATCGGCCAGACTTTCTTTAATGGTTCCCCGCAACCCATCACTGGCCTGCTTTATTTTTTCTATTGCGGATAAATTATTTTTCTCTGACATAATTATATAAATACGTGTAATTATTATTTTATGAACCGGGCTAAGGAATTCTATTCATCTGCATTGGCGTCGCACTCTTCAACTGAATATTTCTATTCGGCTTTGCTGATTTTAAAATTTGCACCCATCGTCCCTACGGGACGAAATAAAATATGATTTTATTTTCTACCAACGGGATGCTCCTACGGAGCAATTGGACAGTAAAAAATCTCAATCTTTCTTTTCGTTTTCCTGACTCCAGCCTTAATACACATCTTTCTCATACCTGCCTTCTTCTTCCAGCTGATGCAAAAACTGTTTGGCTTCTTCATGTGTTTTATTGCTGTGCTTTTCTATGATCTGTAATAAGGCATGTTCAACATCATGACTCATCGGCTGTTTTTTACCACATATAAAAAATGAGGCACCACCAATCAGCCAGTCATATAATTCAGCACCATGCTCTAATATTTTATGCTGTACATAAATTTTTTCTTTCTGATCCCGGCTAAATGCCAGATTTACTTTTGTAAGTACACCTGTCTCATGCCAGTTCTGAATTTCTGTTTGGTATAAGAAGTCGGAAGCGAAATGCTGTTCACCAAAGAACAACCAGTTTCTGCCTGTTGCCCCTGTAACATCTCTTTCTGCAATAAAAGAACGGAAGGCTGCAATACCTGTACCCGGACCAACCATGATGATATCTTTATTTTCTGCAGGTAAGCGAAACCTTTTGTTTGGCTGTACAAAAAACTGCTGATGGCTATTCACTTTCAGCTGACTGATATAATTAGAACAAAGGCCGAATCTTTTTTTATCATCTACAATAAAAGTATCTTTTACCACCACAATATGTACTTCGCCGTTATGTGCAGCAGGTGAAGAAGCGATGGTGTACAGTCTGGGTGAAATGCCGTTTAAGGTCACTAAAATTTCTTCAAACTGTGCAACAGTTTTAACAGGATAATTTTTAACAATATCCAGTAAGTCGGCACGCCCATGGGGAATTTCATGTCCGGTTGCAGTAGCATATTGCTGAATCAGCCTTTCGGGTAAATGCTGAATATTGATCTTTCTTTTCAACAATTCGTAAATAGTATATTTCTCTTTTTTAAATTCTAAAGATTTATTACCATCTACATTAGTGGCTGCAATAATATCGGTTACAATTTGTGAATCATTTTCTGCAATAATACCAATTGAATCTCCGCACTGGTATTCTAATCCATCTGCCTCAATTTCTATATGATAAGTTTCTTTGCTTGAGCCGCGGTCATTTAAATTAATCTTGGAAATAATCTTTCCTGTATACGCCTGCTTACCTTTTTTAGCTGCAGCAGGAGCTGAAACTGTAGTAGTTGTTTTTCTAGTTGCGGGTGCTGTAATATTTTTTAAAATGGTATTGATCCAGCCCTTGGCATCTTCATCATATTCCAGATCACATTTTTGTAATGGGGCAATGCGGTTGGCACCCAGTTTGTTAAGTTGCTGATCAACATCTTCTCCGGTTTTACAAAACAGGGGATAGGAGGTATCACCCAATGCCAGAACTCCATATTGTAATTGTTCCAGTTTAAAACCGTTATTGTGAATATGATCGTAAAATTTTTTTGCAGCAGCAGGAGGTTCACCTTCGCCATGTGTACTTACTACAGCCAATAAATATTCTTCTTTGGGCAGATCAGTTAAGCGGTATTGATCCATTCCCACCACTTTAGTTTGCAGCTGGTGTTGTTTTGCCTTTGCAGCAAAGTCAGTAGCTAACCTTTTTGAGTTACCGGTTTCAGTCCCGTATAAAATAGTCAGTTTTTTAATTGCATCAGTTGTTGCAGGTGTTGCAACTGTACTACTGCTTTTTACAATTCCGTTCAGGTAACCATTTATCCATATCAGTTCTTCCTGATTAGAATTTTTGATCAGTTCTTCCAGCACTTTAAGTTTCGCTTCAGCCAGCATTTCCTTTTTGTATTTTTATTTTAATGAATCGGTTCAAAATAAAGTTCTTCTGTTTGTGCATTTTTAAGCCATGCAAAATCCTTATGCAGTGCCACTACTTTTCCAATGATCACCAATGCAGGCGATGCAAAGGCTTTACCTTTTAAAGTGATTGCATACTCATACAAATTGCAAACAGAAACATTTTGCATGGGTGTGGTGGCCTGCTCTATCACAGCTAATAATTTTGCAGCATCAATTTGATGTGCTAATAAATTTTCAACCACATCATCCAGTGTATTATTGCTCATGTATAATACAATGGTATCTTTTGTATCAGCCAGTTCTTTCCAGTACTCTGCTGTTACAATATCTGATTTATAGTAAGTTAAAAAACGCACAGAAGTGGCATAACCCCTGGCAGTAAGCGGTATACCTGCGTATGCAGAAGCGCCTGATGCTGAGGTTATGCCGGGAATGAGCTCATAGGGAATATTATATTCGATGCAGCTTTGCACTTCATCCAGCATATTGCTGAAGAATGCCAGATCGCCGCCTTTTAACCGTACTACAAGTTTGCCTTCCAGAGCATGATGAACCAATAATGTATTGATGGTAGTTTGTGATGTGGAAGATGATTTATTATGTTGTTTAGCTACATAAATAATCTCTGCTTCTTTCTTTACATAAGTATCCAGAATTGCTTTGCTTACCAAACGGTCAGTTAATACAATATCGGCCTGTTGTAACCAGCGGGCAGCTTTTACAGTAATTAATTCAGGGTCGCCGCAACCTGCGGCGGCAAGAATTACTTTTCCGATTTTGTTAGTTTCTGTCATTAGGCCTCACCCCAACCCCTCTCCCAAAGAGAGGAAACTCGAAGGGGTCCATTAGGTTTAAATATCTTTTATAAAATTTAATCTCTGATTTAGTCCTTTCCATTTCCCTTCCAACAACTGGCAGAAAAGAATGGTAGGGCCGGATTTAATATAACCCCTCAATACTTAAATATCTTTCACCGGTATCATAGTTAAATGTCAGCACTTTTGAACCTGCAGGTATTTCTGCTAATTTTTTAGCCACTGCTGCCAGTGATGCTCCTGTTGATACCCCAACAAAAATGCCTTCTTCTTTTGCAATTCGTTGTGCATAGCTATAAGCTTCATCTTTGCCAACTTGTATAATGCCATCTAAAATTTCGGTGTTTAAAATAGAAGGCACAAAGCCGGCCCCAATACCCTGTAACGGATGCGGTGAAGGACTACCGCCACTTAATACCGGCGATAATTCAGGTTCAACAGCAAATACTTTAAGATTCGGCCATTTTGCTTTTAATACTTCTGCCACACCGGTAATATGTCCTCCGGTACCCACACCTGTAATGATATAATCCAGCCCTTCAGGAAAATCATTCAATATTTCCAGTGCAGTTGTTTTACGGTGCACTTCGCTGTTAGCAGGATTATTAAATTGTTGAGGCACCCAGCTGTTTTTTGTTTCAGCAGCCAGTTCATTGGCTTTTTCAATAGCGCCTTTCATTCCTTTTTCTCTTGGTGTTAATACAAATTCGGCACCGTATAAACTCATCAAACGCCTTCTTTCGATACTCATGCTTTCAGGCATTACTAAAATGATTTTATAACCTTTTACTGCAGCAACCAATGCCAGACCAATACCGGTATTGCCACTGGTAGGTTCAATGATTACACTGTCTTTATTCAATAAGCCTTTTGCTTCTGCATCTTCAATCATGGCCAATGCAATACGGTCTTTAATGCTTGCACCCGGATTGCTTTTCTCCAGTTTGATCCACACTTCATGTGAATCGCCGAATAAGCGGTTGATACGTACGTGGGGTGTATTGCCGATAGTGCCTAAAATACTATTTGCTTTCATTGCTATATTTTTAAATGAAATAATTATAAGGTTCCGTAAAAGTTTTTTTGTCTTGTATGGTAATATCAGTTTGCTGATATACAATTGAGAAGGGTATTACACTGTTAGTGAGCCATACATTACCACCAATAACGCTGTCATGTCCAACAATAGTTTCGCCGCCCAAAATAGTGGCACCTGAATAGATCACCACATTATCTTCAATAGTGGGATGTCTTTTCTGACTGGCTTTATCTTTTTGTACGCTTAATGCGCCCAGTGTTACACCCTGAAATATTTTTACTTTATTACCAATGATGGTGGTTTCACCAATTACAATTCCGGTACCATGATCGATGGCGAATGATTCGCCGATGGTAGCACCCGGATGTATATCGATGCCTGTTTTACTGTGTGCATATTCTGCTAGGATGCGTGGCAGCAAAGGTATTTTTTGCTGGTGCAGCTGGTGTGCAATACGATGTGTTGCTATGGCAAAAAAACCGGGATAAGCTACCAGTACTTCATCAATATTTTTTGCTGCAGGATCTGCCTCATATAAAGCCGTTGCATCAAGAATTAACTTATTATACAGGGTAGGAACTGTAGTAAAAAATACCTGTGTCTGTTCATTACTAAAACCATCACTGTGTAATACAGGGTACAATAATAGTTGTAACTGACGCTCAAGTTTTTTTAACTGCGACTGAATTTCAAATGCATTATTATCTGCTTCGCTTTTGCAAATGAACAATACTTCAAAAAGCCTGCGTACAAAGTGCCTCGCTCTTGATGCATCGGGTAAAGAACAACCCTGTTGCTTTTTAAAGTTTACGATCTCCTGAAAAAATATATTGTCCATACTTGTTATTGAAATAATACAGCTGCTACGGTAGTATTGCTGGTTTCGTCAATTAATATAGCAGCACCGTTGCTGCGTATTGATTTGTAACTGTCAAACACAATCGGTGCTGCAGTTTTAATAGATGCCCTTACGATTTCATTTAATTTAACCTGTTGTACATCTTCAATATGATCCAGTGTATTCACATCAATTTTGTATGCCAGATTTTTGATCACTGTTCTTACGCTGCGGTTATTATGCTGCAGTAAATATTTATTTCCCACTTGTAATGGTTTGTCATCTAACCAGCAGAACAGCACATCGGCTTCGTTAGAAGGGGAAATATTTTCTGTAACCGGTACAATGGAATCACCGCGACTGATATCAATATCATCAGTCAGTAATAATGTTACACTCTGCGGAGCAAATGCTTCAGCCACTTCTTTACCTGCTATTTCAATTTTATCGATGGTGGTTTCAATACCAGCAGGTAATATTTTTACTTTATCTCCTTTTTTATAAATGCCACTGGTGATTTTTCCTGCATAGCCTCTGTAGTCGTGTAAGGCTTCAGTTTGAGGGCGTATAACAAATTGTACCTGAAAGCGGGCATCGGTAAGATTAACGGCATCTTTAATTTCCACTTCTTCTAAAAATTCCAATAATGGTTTGCCTTCGTACCAGGGGGTTTGTAAAGATTTTTCTACAATATTGTCACCCTTTAATGCACTTAATGGGATGTAGGTTATATTTTCAATACCTAATTGCTGCGCCAGTTTGCTGTATTCGATAACAATATTATTGTACACATCCTCTGAATAATTCACCAGATCAATTTTATTAATGGCCACCACTACCTGCGGAATGCCTAGTAAAGACGAGATGATACTGTGCCTGCGTGTTTGTTCCACCACACCATGTCTTGCATCAATCAATACAATGGCCAATTCCACATTACTGGCTCCGGTGATCATGTTGCGGGTGTATTGCACATGGCCTGGAGCATCTGCAATGATGAACTTTCTTTTGTCTGTACTGAAATAACGGTAGGCCACATCAATGGTAATTCCCTGTTCTCTTTCTGCTCTTAAACCATCGGTTAACAGTGCCAGATCAATTTCACCATTCTCTTTATTCTTGGTGCTTTTTTCAATGGCTTCCAAATGATCAGCTAAAATACTTTTGCTGTCGTATAATAAGCGGCCAATTAAAGTACTCTTGCCATCATCCACACTTCCTGCTGTTATAAATCTTAAAATATCCATTTGAGTTATAGGTTATAAGTTTTAAGTAATAAGTTAATCAAGTGCGAGTAGCAGTTTTTAAGAAGTATGTATTTACTTACAACTTATAACTTACTACTTACGACTTTAAAAATATCCTCCCTTCTTCCTGTCTTCCATTGCCGCTTCAGTTACTTTATCATCAATTCTGGTTTCGCCTCTTTCGCTGATTCGCGTAATTTTGATTTCACTGACTACTTCTTCTAAAGTTGCGGCCAGACTTTCCACTGCAGCTGTACAGGTCATATCTCCAACTGTTCTGTAACGCACCTGTTTTTTTACAATTACATCACTTTCATCAATTCTTATAAATGGAGAAACTGCGATCAGCTGCCCTTCAAATTCTATCACATCACGTTCGTGAGTAAAATAGATGGAGGGTAAAGGAATTTCTTCGGCACGTATATAATTCCATACATCCAGTTCTGTCCAGTTGCTGATAGGAAATACCCTTACATTTTCGCCCTTATGAATTTTACCATTGAATATGTTCCATAATTCGGGTCTTTGTAATTTTGGATCCCATTGTCCGAATTCATCACGCACAGAAAATATTCTTTCTTTAGCCCTTGCTTTTTCTTCATCGCGTCTTGCACCGCCAATGCAGGCGTCAAAACCAAATTCCTCGATGGTATCTAATAAGGTATAAGTCTGTAACCAGTTACGGCTCGCAAACTTTCCCTTAGGTTCAGTTAAGTTTTTTGCTTTAATGGTATCTTCTACTTTACGTACAATTAAAGTAGCACCCACTTCATTTGCCAGCCAGTCGCGGTAAGCCAGTGCTTCAGGAAAATTATGTCCGGTATCGATGTGCACCAAAGGAAAAGGAATTTTTCCCGGGGCAAATGCTTTCTTCGCTAACTGAACTAAGGTGATGGAATCTTTTCCACCGCTGAATAATAGCGCCGGTCTTTCAAATTGCGCTGCCACTTCCCTGAAGATGTGAATGCTTTCCGCTTCTAATTGTTCCAGATAATTTAAGTGATGTGTACTCATATTTTATAAGTCTATTAAATTAGTAGACTGCTATTTAAAAATTTTTTAACTTTCCTTTTTTATTGTTTCATGAACATGTAAACCGCATTCTTTCTTACTGGCATCTTCCCACCACCAGCGGCCGGCACGAAAATCTTCGCCTGCTTTGATGGCTCTTGTACAAGGGGCGCAACCAATACTAACAAACCCTTTGTCGTGTAATGGATTATACGGCACTATATTTTTGCTGATATGGGCTTTTACTTCCTCACTGGTCCAGTGCAGAATAGGATGGTACTTAATCACCTGATTGCTTTCGTCCCATTCTACAAGAGGAAGATTGGTTCTGTTTGCAGAATGTTCGGCACGTAAACCGGTAATCCAAATTGCATTGCCTGCCAAAGCCCTTTGCAAGGGTTCTACCTTACGGATAAAGCAACATTGTTTTCTGTTATCCACCGATTCGTAAAATGAATTGGGACCATTGGCTTCAACAAATTGTTGTAAACTATCTGACTGAGGATAGTAGGCTTTTATTTTGGAATGATATTTTTCGTTGGTGCTGTTCCACACAGAATAGGTTTCGGCAAACATTCTGCCTGTATCCAGTGTAAATATTTTTACAGGTAATTGGTTGGCTAAAATTTCATGGGTGATCACTTGATCCTCGTAACTGAAGCTGGTAGAAAAAGTAACCTGATCGGGAAATTGTTGAACCAGTTCACCAATAAAGGCTGCAATACTTAGTCTACTAGATTGGTAGAGTAGTTCAGATATACTATTTTTATTGGTGTTGGGCATTTGTTATTTAAGTAAGATGAAAGTATAGTTGTGAAGTGATGCTGAATTAACAGCGATACATTTGAATAATGCAACAGGTGCACTTTCCCTTTATGGAAATTAAATACAACATACAATTATCGCGACTTGTTTAGTCTATTAAAAAGATGGACAAATCTACTATACATTTTTCAGACCGACTAATATTTTTCTGTTAAAAGCCTTTTTAACAGAAAAGTGCAGCATTGTTTAGAATACCACACCGGCAAGTTCGAGGCTTCTTTTGCTGATTTTTCTGTACTCCACATCTTCAATAATCGCATCAGGATACAGTATCAGCGATACGCCGTCCTGCTTCCACCAATTGGTAGTAAACAGTTTATTGGCATGTATTACTCCGGTTAACCAGCTGAATTTAAGTTCGTTGTGCCATTCTTCAATCCATTCAAAAGCTTCTTTATTTAATTTAGAGATTTCATCCACACTCACAAAAACTTTCAGGTAATAATCGGTGGTTAATACCGTATCGGTTTGGTGATGAATTTTTTTGTATTCATATTTATAATCATACCGCAGTGCAGAAATATCGCTCAATACGGCTGATGCAGTAGGGAAGGCACCGGCGCCTTTTCCTTTAAAGAAATGTTTATCCGCGAATGTACTTTCAGTAGTCAATGCATTGAATTCATTTTTTACATAGTACAGGTCATCAGTATTGGCCACAAACTGCGGCAATAAAAATGCAGCCAGTTTACCATTCTGTAATTTTTGTGCATTGGCCACCAGCTTGATGGAATATTTTTTTTCTTTGGCCACAATGGCATCATTCAAAGAAATGTTTTCGATGCCATTAAAAATAAATTCATTGGTTTTTGCCACCACACCAAATGAGTGTGCGAGTAAAATAGCCAGTTTGTTGGCGGCATCAAATCCGCCGATATCCAGTTTGGGATTGCTTTCTGCAAAGCCCAGTTGTTGTGCTAATAATAAAGCAGCATTAAATTCTAATTGTTCATCAAATATTTTGGTCAGAATAAAATTGGTAGAACCGTTGATGATACCGCGTATAGATTGCAGCAGGTCGTTATCGTAATACTCTTCTAAATTACGGATGATGGGCATACTGGCGCAGCATGATGCTTCGTACAAAAATGGTGTTTTATATTTTTCCTGTAAAGCCAGTAACTCTTCAAAATGTTCGGCAATCATTTTTTTATTGGCACTTACTACAGCCTTACCATTTTCAATAGCTTTTTTCACTATGGCAAATGCTGCATCTGCATCATCAATCACTTCAACAATCACATTGATATCGCTGTCGTTTAAAATCACATCCGCATCATTGGTAAAATTATCGGCACCAATACTTCTTTTTTTATCAGCATTTTTAATGCAGATCTTTTTTATGGTAGACTGTAATGTTGGTGTACTGTGTAATACATCATATAAGCCTTTACCTACCACGCCAAATCCAAACAGGCCGATATTTAATTGATTTGTTGACATTTTTCTTTTGTTAATTGGTTAAACTGTAAATCGGTTAATTGGTAAATCTGTTAATTGGTTATTACACAGTTTGCTTATCAGGAAGGGTTATGCATTGCCCTGGGCTTAAGCCCAGGGTAAGGCATAAAAAAAGCTCATCCGTAAATCAGATGAGCTTTAATATTTTGAAGTAAGTATTTAAGGCTGTAAATCTGACTTATCTGTTCCCGTGCTTCGACATGCTCAGCATGTCACACGGGGTGGAATTGGCACCTTTTCCCGGTTGTTACCGGGATGGTTGTCAAGGCTTCATCGGGCCATTACCCTCTGCCTTTCTTGATAAGAGATGTATAAAGAACTGCTGCAAAGATATTATCTGCCTGTATAAAGTTCCAAATAAAAAATGTAAAATTATTGTCAGATTACTTGAAACCCTTTATGGTAAAAGGTTTCAGGGGATTAAAATTTTTGATAAAGCAATCTGGTCAACTGTTTTGATGCTTTATATTGCGCTCCATCCATTCGGCCTGAGAATTAGCCAATAGCTCATTTTGTACCTGTGCCGCAATTTTATCCTGCCCTTTTAGGATAGATTTTGTTACAAATGAATGTTCAATCACATCGTTTTCTTTCATGCCCAGCAGTTTCATCAGCGGCAGCATTTTTTCGCTGCCAAAATGGAGGAATAAAGCTTCGTCCATAGCGCTGTACACGGGTATTTGGGTAAGGTTCCAGTGTTCAACCAATACCAGTTCTTTGGAGTGTAGTGGGTAATGTTCGGCAAATACAGGTGTTTTGTGCGCCAGCATACCGCTATGTACATTTTTGGCATCCATTACACGGCTCTCGTCTAATCCGGCCTGCAGAAAAGCGGCTTTAAATTTTTTTACAGTATCGGCAAACCAGCAAATGAACAGGGTTTGCGGCTGTTCTTTAGCCAATACCAGACAGGCATTCATTTTAGCGGCTCCGGTCATAAAAGTGCGGTCAGAGAATATAGATTCAGGGGCATTATCTTCTTTCTTTCCAAATAAGCTAAACGACATAAACAACTGTTGAGTCTGCAAATTAATAAAACAAATTTTATCAGCGGAGCGAGGGTTGGCAACCCTTAAAAATCTTCTCAACTTAATAGCACATGTTTTGTTTTATCTTTACAATATTAGTAAGTACATATGGCCAAGGCAAAAAAGGTTTCTGCGGAAGCACCCATCGTTCAGCACGATATGATAGAAGTTTTCGGAGCAAGAGAACACAATCTTAAAAACATCGATATCAAAATTCCTAAAAACCAGCTGGTGGTTTTTACAGGAGTAAGTGGCAGTGGTAAATCATCGCTGGCTTTTGATACTATCTATAACGAAGGGCAGCGCCGTTATATGGAAAGTTTTTCTGCCTATGCCCGCCAGTTTGTGGGCGATATGGAGCGCCCCGATGTAGACAAGATCACCGGACTTTCTCCTGTAATTTCCATTGAACAAAAAACCACCAATAAAAATCCCCGCAGTACAGTTGGTACCGTTACAGAGATATATGATTTTCTGCGCTTGTTATTTGCAAGAGTAGGAGAGGCATACAGTTATAATACCGGTAAAAAAATGGTAAAGTTTAGTGAGGAAGAAATTGTGAGTGCCATTTTTACCAAATTTGACAATAAAAAAATAAACTTACTGGCACCATTGGTAAGAGGAAGAAAAGGACATTACCGTGAGTTGTTTGAAGAGGTAAGAAAAAAAGGATTTTTAAAAGTAAGGGTTGATGGTGAGGTAAAAGATCTGGTGGCAAAAATGCAGGTAGATCGTTATAAAATTCATGATATAGAACTGGTGGTAGATCGTATGCCGGTGAATGAAGAGATGAAACTGAGGCTGAGTCAGAGTGTGCAAAAAACACTGCAACTGGGTAAAGACCTGATGTTTGTTTTAGAAGAGGGAAAAGATAAAGTAGTACAATTCAGTAAACAACTGATGTGTGATGAAACCGGCATCAGTTATGAAGAACCATCACCTAATGCCTTTTCATTTAATAGTCCTTATGGTGCATGCCCTGCATGTAAAGGTCTGGGTAATATTTATGCCATCAATATGGATTCGGTTTTGCCCGACACTTCCAAATCAGTAAAAGAAGGCGGGATCGCTCCATTGGGGGAAGAAAGAAATGCCAGTGTATTTCAGCAGGTAGTTGCTTTTGCAAAAAAATATAAGATCAATCTGGAAAAGCCTGTTAAAGATATTACTGAAAAACAAATGGAATTGTTGTTGTACGGAGATCAGGGAATTAATCCGGCGCTGGAAGTTGACCCTACAGATGAAACTATTCCGCAGGAATTTACCGGCAGTTATGAAGGCATTATTCCTATGTTAAAAAGATGGTTCACCTCAAGTAATAGTACAGAGGTATTAAGGGAGTGGGTTGAAAAATATATGGACCTGGCACCCTGCATCACCTGTAACGGGGCAAGGTTAAGGAAAGAAAGTTTATGGTTTAAAGTAGATGGCAGAAATATTGCAACATTAAGTGCCATGAACTTAGATAATCTGGCAGCATGGTTTGATGGTGTGGAATTGCGGTTGAACAATAAACAAAATGCCATTGCGAAAGATGTGTTGAAAGAAATCAGAGAGCGCTTACAATTTTTATTAGATGTGGGATTGACTTATCTTAGTTTGGGCAGGCCTTCTAAAACACTGAGTGGTGGCGAATCGCAGCGTATACGGTTAGCTACACAAATTGGCTCGCAATTACAGGGTATTACTTATGTACTGGATGAACCGAGTATTGGTTTACATCAGAGAGATAATCAAAGATTGATTGGTGCTTTACAAAATTTACGTGATATAGGAAACAGTGTACTGGTTGTAGAGCATGATAAGGATATTATGATGGCATCGGATTATCTGATAGATATTGGCCCCAAAGCGGGTATGCATGGCGGACAGATAGTAAGTGCCGGAACTCCTGAATTTGTGTTGCAGTCCAATTCAGAAACAGCTCAGTATTTAAATGGGAAAAAGAAAATTGCTTTGCCTAAAGAAAGAAGAAAGGGCAATGGAAAATTTATTGAACTCACCGGAGTAAAAGGGAATAATCTGCAAAATGTATCAGCTAAATTTCCATTGGGTAAACTGATACTGATTACCGGCGTAAGTGGTAGTGGAAAATCAACACTCATCAATGAAACTTTGTATCCGCTGCTGAGTAAGTTCTGTTATAATTCAAAAGCCAATCCCTTAGAGTATAAATCTATTAAGGGTATTGAAAATATTGATAAGGTAATAGAGATTGATCAATCACCTATTGGCCGAACACCCAGAAGTAATCCGGCTACTTACTGTGGATTTTTTACTGATATCAGAACCTTATTTGCTTCGGTTCCCGAAGCAAAAATCAGAGGGTATAATGCAGGCCGTTTTTCTTTCAATGTAAAAACTGGCAGATGCGATGTTTGTGAAGGTGGTGGTATGCGGGTGATTGAAATGAATTTTTTACCTGATGTATATGTGCATTGCGAAAAATGTAATGGCAAAAGGTATAACCGCGAAACTTTAGAGATTCGATACAAAGGAAAAAGTATCAGTGATGTACTGGATATGACAGTAGATGAAGCAGTGGAATTTTTTCAGCCTGTGCCTTATATTTACCGAAAGATAAAAGTATTACAGGAAGTGGGACTGGGCTATATCACATTAGGGCAGAGTGCGGTAACCCTAAGCGGAGGTGAAGCACAAAGGGTGAAATTATCCACTGAACTGGGCAAAAAAGATACCGGTAAAACATTTTATATTCTGGATGAACCTACTACCGGTTTACATTTTCAGGATATACAGCATTTACTGGAAGTATTGTATAAGTTAGTAGATCGCGGCAACACCGTTCTGGTGATTGAACATAATATGGATGTGATTAAAGTAGCCGATCATATAATTGATATTGGTCCCGAAGGAGGTGATGGCGGCGGAAGGATTTTATTTGAAGGAGTACCCGAAGGATTGGTAAAAGTGACCGAAAGTTTTACCGGACAATTTCTGGCGCTTGAACTAAAATAAAAAGACCCACTTCATGGATGGGTCTTTTTAACTCGTAATAACAAAAATTAGTTCAAAGCATATCAACGAAATCCTAAGATTGTGGTTTCAGGGGTAAACAACAAATATTAATATATTCGTTGGTTCCTCGGGGGCTGACTTCTGTTGTATGGCTTTGTACTACATAATCATTAATCTTTTAATTCGCTAGGTAGTGCATTATTAAAAACGTGCACGAGATAAATACCAGTGCTGCTTTTAATGTTGTTGGGTTGATTTGTAAATTACTATTCATGGTGATTGGATTTTGGTCGGTTTGATTTTCTTTTTCTTTTAATATACTGAAGGACATCTTGCCTGTCTTGCTGCGCTTCTTGCAAATGAACTTTCATAAATTGGTCCAAGCCTGAAACCTACTTTTGCAATTACAGAAAAATAAGTATCTGCATCTTTCAAATCACCACGTTGTGTACCAACCGGCCATCTGGTCATACCCGGATAAATGATACCAACGGTTTTGTCGTACAGTTTAGTTGCTAAAGCAGCATCAGCTGAAGACAGGTATTTGGCAAATGATTTTGGATCAATATATTTTTTACTCAGGTCATCAATATAATCGGTAAATGTTTTTCTGTACAGTACTTCCATGCTTACATTCACACGGTCAGATACATAGTATTTAATACCTCCGCCCATTGGAATATTCATTTGGGTAAGGTTATAAGGTTTGCTGTAAGGATATTCTGCCATGCCCTGTCCTTCGGTACGTAATGGATGCAGGTAATACCAGCTTTTGTTTCCGTTGGCATCTGTAAGTGATCCCTGTGGATTGAAATGAAATACTCCAATTCCTATTAAACCATAAGGTCTTAGTCTGGGTTCATAATCGCTGTTCAGGTTGAAAAGCATGGTTGGAAAAATTTCCACACAGGCATTGGCTTCCCAAACATCAGTTTTAAAATTAAGGTTACGTTGTTTGCGCCACAATTCATTTATACCATTAGTATTGATAGCTGCATCATCACCTTCCAGATGCGTAAGATCTGCTGAAAGTCTTATACCAAAAAGTTTGCTTGGATAAACAGTTAAATAGGCACCCTTCATCATTTTGGTAAACTGGAGATTAAGATCTTTTAAAAAGGCCGTGCCTTTTCCTGCATTACCACCCACATCGCCTAAAAAGAAACTGGGACCAAAATTTAATCCGGCTTCCCACTTAATATTTTCATTGCCAAAAATAAAACCCTGTGAAAAGGATTTGCCAAGAAGTGTAAAGCAAATCAGGAAGAGCAGTATAGCTTTACCAACAAAGTTGGGTAAACGTGGTTTCATCAGAAGTCAGATTTTTGTTTTTCTACAGATTTTGGATTGTTGGATAGTCAGATAAACCTTCCATTCACACGCTGGTAACAGGAAAAATTTATCATTCTACCACATAATAACGGGCGGGGAGCTTTAATATTGCTTTTTTCTACAATTTTTTTGATAAAAGCATTTCAATATGGGGGATATTATCTTCCAGGTATTCGGGGCCGCTTTGAACAAAGCCCAGGCTTTCATAGAAATTTTTTAAATATAACTGTGCGCCAATCTTTATTGTGCTGCAGTTGAACAGTTTAATAGTAGTATCGATACTTCTTTCCATTAATTCTCTGCCGGCACCGATACCCCGGTATTTAGGGGAACTTACCACACGGCCAATGCTGGCTTCGGCATAAGAAACGCCTTGTGGCAAAAGGCGGGTATAGGTTACCAGTGTCTGCCCATCCCAACCCATAAAATGGTAGCTTTTTACATCTTTATTGTCTGCATCCTGGTAAACACAGTTTTGTTCCACCACAAAAACTTCGTTACGCAATTGCATGATGGCATATAATTCTGTGGAAGTCAGTTCCTCAAATTTTTTCAGTATCCAGATTAATTCCATATACCCCTGTCCCCTAAAGGGGAAATTAGATTGTTGCTGCATTAGTGTAAATAAATTTCAATATTGTTGCTCAAATATTTTCTATTAATTGTTTTATGGAAGCTCTTTACTCTGAACCTCTGCGTGCAACTTATTTTGCATTTCCCATTTTAAACAGCATCACTGCGGCAATTGACGTTGCCCTTATCTTAGCTTCATGGGCAATTTTACCTTCAAATAATTCATCCACGGTAGTAGTGAATAAATGCAGCCAGCTGTCGAAATGTGCTTTTTGCAAAGGCAGTTTTTTATTCAGGTCGTAATGTGCTTCCATGGCATTTTTTTTATACACCGGATTATCTAATAATATGGCTTCCCAAAAATCGACAATCACCGGTATATGGTGTTCCCAGTTGATAGGAATTACTTCAGTGAAAATAAAACCAATGGTGGCATCCTGTTTTACTTTATCATAAAACAAAATAATCAGTTGTTCAATATCTAACCTGCTGCTGATGTCTTTTTTCATGGCTTTCTTTTTAAGTAGGGCCAAATATCATTAAGATTTACGGGCTTTTGCTGGTTATCTATTTCTATCACCACAACATAGCCATCAGGCCCTCCGGCTTTTTGTACAGCGTCCACTAATTGTTGCTGGTCACTTATTAACCGGCTGCCATCTGCGGTACTCCAAATTTCTTTGGTACATAAACAACCCTGTGTTGGGGTATGCGGATAATAAGATTGTCCTTTGTAATATTCGGGATCTACAGTGGTGCCGTGTGCAATAATCTCAGTACGTCCGGCTTTGCTGGCATAATAGGTTTCTAAAGCCGGTAAATATTTTTTCCAGCTTTCGGGTAATATTTTTTGATACAGGACTTCTGTCCAAACCGTATCAGTTATGCTGGAGTCTTTCAAAAAAAACTGCGGACTGGTTTCCAGCGGCATCATCAACTGAATATTTGTGGTGGGGCCAATGGCCATACTTTTGCTTTGGCCAAAATCAAACATCCTGAAAACACCCTGCGGTGTATTGCCATTGGTTAAGTAAAAAGGGAGGTTACTTACGCTTCGGGCTAATTGCGGCAGCGCAATAATTTTACCAGAATCATTGGTGATAAAATTTCCAGCTTTATCACGTACCACCACTATTCCCGGATAATTCCTGTTCTTTCTTTGAAAACTGATGAGTACTACATTACCGGGAAAAAAATTTGGATTGCTTATTTCCTGCAATGCAGCAATTTTATCCTGATCCCGTAGCTTCCATTTTGATTTTACCAGCGGATTTAAAATGCTGTCCTGTTCAAGCATAAATTGAAACATCCTTGTTTTAGTTGCAATACTGCTGGTATTGATTTTTTTTGCCTGATACAGATATTCGGTACACAGTGCAAAAATTTTACTGTTGCCTGTGGTAGAAGCCAGCGTTTCAACAGGCGCAGTAAAAGAATCGGGATACATGGCATAACAAAATTCAAGCAATGCCCTTTGAAATGCGGGGCTTCTTTTTTCGATGCCATCAAATGCCGCATTCGCCGTTTCACTGATCCAGTAAGGGGTATAGCGCAACACTTCTATGGCATCAAAAGCGCTTTCCCAATTTTCTTCGGTGCTGTCGGATAAGGGCAGGAATAAATTTTTGGTGATGATATTCTTCACAATATTGGTATACATTTTTTCTCTGCTGGCTTTTACAGCACCTTTATATACAGGTACTGCATTTGTTTGGGCAACAGTGTTCAAGCCGGTGCTTAATAAAAGAAAAATTAGCAATAACCTTATTGGTTGTGTCATTAGTGAGAACAATTTATCAGTAGCCATATTTATTTTTCCATAAGGCTTTTAAATGTTTACGTAGCTCCTCTTCTCTGGCATTGGTACCGGGGGTATAAAATGCAGTGCCTTTAATTTCATCGGGCAAATATTCCTGCGGCGAAAAATTATTGTCGTAATTGTGCGAGTATTCATATCCCTTACCATAACCTTCCTGTTTCATCAGTTTGGTGGGTGCATTGCGGATATGCAGGGGCACAGATAAATCGCCCTGTTGTTTAACTACACTCATGGCGGCACCAATGGCTACAGTAGCTGAATTACTTTTTGCGCTGGACGCTAAATAAATAGCACACTGCGATAATATCAGTTGCGATTCGGGGTAACCGATTTTATTTACTGCATCAAATGTGGCATTGGCCAGTAATAAAGCATTGGCATTGGCATTGCCAATATCTTCGCTGGCTAAGATGAGCATTCTGCGGGCAATAAATTTTACATCCTCACCACCTTCAATCATTCTGGCTAACCAATATACTGCGGCATTGGGATCGCTGCCGCGGATAGATTTAATAAATGCTGAAATGATATCATAATGCTGTTCGCCTTTTTTATCGTAGAGGGCAATGCGCTGTTGTGCAATTTCCATTACGGCTTCGTCAGTAATTATAGCTTTATTACCTAAGGTATCGGTAACCAGTTCTAACAGATTCAGTAATTTTCTGGCATCACCTCCCGAAATGGTAATGAGTGCTTCAGTTTCTTTAAGCTCTATTTTTTTTGTTTTTAAAACCTCATCAGTTGCAATGGCATGCTGTAATAATATGATCAGATCTTTTTCATCCAGCGCTTTTAAAATATACACCTGGCTTCTGCTCAGCAAGGCACTGTTTACTTCAAATGAAGGATTTTCGGTAGTGGCGCCAATTAAAGTGATGATGCCTTTTTCAACAGCGCCTAAAAGTGCATCCTGTTGGCCCTTATTAAAACGGTGAATTTCATCGATGAATAAAATAACACCGGATTGTTTTTTTGCCAGCTCTATTACTTCACGCACTTCTTTAACGCCGCTGCTGATGGCACTTAATGTGTAAAAAGGAACCTGTAAAGTATTGGCAATAATATTAGCAATAGTGGTCTTGCCCACGCCCGGAGGTCCCCAAAGTATCATGCTGGGTACTTTGCCCTGTTCAATGGCTTTACGTAAAATGCTGCCCTTGCCGGTAAGGTGTTGCTGCCCTGTTAATTCATCCAGAGTGGATGGGCGTAATCGTTCGGCAAGTGGGGGAAGACTCATAAGCACGAATTTACCACAAAAATGGTTGCCAGTATTTACAGGGTTGCCAACCTTGTAAAATATAATTCTGAAAAGAAGGGTAGAACTGAAGTTTGGCAACCCTTGTAAAGAGTGCACTTTATACTTTTATAAGCTACTGCACATTAGCAGTTAAAAAAGCCTGAATATTATTAAACGCATCTTTATACAGTACATCGCCCCAGTCATCACCATGTCCTTTGCCCGGGTATAAAACATATTGGTTTATCACACCTGCTGTAGCCAGTTTATTTTTTACTGCCAGCGATTGTGAAGCACTTACCAATGGATCGTTACTGCCATGTAATAATATGGTTGGCGGAGATCCTGCGCCAATATAGGTAACCGGACTGGAGCTGGCATACAGCGCAGCATTGGTAGCAGGTGTTGCACCCATTACCGCAGCCAGTGCTAATGTTAATGTGGTATTGCCAGCGGCGGGATTATTATACATGTCTACCAGGTCGCTTGGGCCAAAGATAGATACGATGGCTTTTGGTTTTATGGGTACACTGTATTTATATCCCTGCAGCATGGCTAAATGTGCGCCTGCACTGGCGCCCACCAAAACATATTTATTGCTGATGACATACTCGGCCGATTTATCAAAAATAAATTGCAGTGCTGCTTTAATATCGTTTTCCTGCGAAGGGAATAAATTGATTGAGCCGTTAGATAAACGGTAATTGACATTGATGATGGCATATTCCGGCAACCTGTTCTTCATGGTATCGGTAATAACCATGCCATTTGTCAAAGTACTGAAGTCGGCTTTGTCGCCACTGCTCCATGCGCCGCCATGTATCATCACCATTACTTTGGTACTGGCTGTACTGCGGTTGGCAGGAAGGTACACATCCATTTTTTGTAATGGATCTGTACCATAACTCACATTCAATATGGTTTGTGCAGTTAATGGATTGGTGGTAGCACCTCCGCCGGTAGTATTATTGTTTTTTTTACAGGAAACCACAGATACAGTAAGTAATACTGCTATTGTAAATTGAATCAGTTTCATGTCTTTATTTTTTTATTAATGAAAAGATACTGTTTTCCTTGGTATCGCCAAAACTATGCCAGTACTCATTCCTGCTGCCCGATATCGTTTATAAAATTATTAACGAGCAGGTTGTTAATTTTTACGGCTTTCTTAAAAAATATGCCATTTATGATGGCTGTTGCTCCTGTTAAAAAAAACAGGAAAATAAAACCTAAATAAAACGGCCACATTGTTTTCCCTGATTCAGGATTACCCGTTGTTAACAAAGCAAGTAATGCTGCCAGAATACAAATCAAAATAAATATTGCAGCAATCAGGTTAAATACAAAAAGCACGTTGCCTGTTCTCTTTAACGCAGGACTGACAAGGTTATTATCTTTATTGGAACGGTTCACTTTAAAACAAATGCTGTTGAACCATAATAAAACCAGAAAAATGAGCATGCAAAATGTTATACCGATAATTGCTTCCACGTTAATTTTTTTGTTAACAGCAGTACTAATTATAAAAACTATAATGAATAGTATACTGATGATAGTATTTATTATAAGTGATATCCTGTAAAACATATTGCTCCTATTAAAATGAAACTACCGGACTATTGCCCGGTAGTAATTTATACAATCTTTAATAAATAATCAGTGTAAATAAGTCTGATCAGTTCAATCAGTGTTCTATCATTTAAGATCAAGCTTAATCTGCAGTTCCTCAAATTGTTTGTCATCAATGGTAGATGGCGCATCAATCATTACATCGCGGCCACTGTTGTTTTTAGGGAAAGCAATAAAATCACGAATGCTTTCACTGCCACCTAAAATGGCACACAATCTGTCGAAGCCAAATGCCAGGCCACCGTGAGGCGGTGCACCATATTCAAAAGCACCCAGTAAAAAACCAAATTTATGCTGCTGTTCTTCCTTATCCATACCTAAAGCAGCAAACATTTTTTCCTGCAGCTCACGCTGGAAGATGCGGATAGAACCACCACCAATTTCGTTGCCATTCAATACCATATCATATGCATTGGCCTTGATGCTGGCATAGGGGTGCTTTAAATATTCCGCTGCATTTTCAATCACCGGATTGTTATTGATCATCTCATCAATCTGTGTTGGCTTAGGGCTTGTGAACGGATGGTGACGGGCCACCCAGCGGTTGCCTTCTTCATCATATTCAAATAACGGAAAGTCCAGCACCCATAATAGCTTAAAGTCAGTAGGTTTACGGAAACCTAAACGATCAGCCATATACATTCTCAGGTCGCTGATAGATTTTCTGGTTTTTTCTTCAGCGCCTGCTAAAATTAAAATCAGGTCACCTGCTTTTGCATGGGCAGCTGCAGCAATGCCTTTTAATTTTTCCTCGGGGTAAAATTTATCTACGCTGCTTTTGAAACTACCATCGGCATTACATTTAATAAATACCAACCCCTTCTTGCCAATCTGCGGACGCTTCACCCACTCCGTTAATTCGTCGGTTTGTTTGCGGGTATATTCACTGCAACCCGGAATGGCAATGGCCACTACTGTTTCTGCATCATCAAACACACCAAAGCCGGCGCCATCAATTAAAGCTAACTGACTTTCTTTTGTTGGAAAAGTATGTGCAGGGAATTTGATATTACAGATACTGATATCAAAACGGATATCCGGTTTATCGTTACCATATTTCCACATGGCTTCTTCCCATGTCATGCGTTGTACCGCTTCGGTATAATCAATATTCTTTACATCTTTAAAAATGCGTTTTACCAATCCTTCAAACATATTCAGGATATCCTCCTGCTCCACAAAACACATTTCGCAATCGATCTGTGTAAACTCCGGCTGACGGTCGGCACGTAAATCTTCATCCCTGAAACATTTTACTATCTGGTAGTAACGGTCGTAACCACTTACCATCAGTAATTGCTTAAAAGTTTGAGGCGATTGAGGCAGGGCATAAAACTGTCCGGTATTCATTCTTGAAGGCACCACAAAATCCCTTGCCCCTTCCGGTGTACTTTTAATTAAAAAAGGCGTTTCAATATCCATAAAATTATTTTCGTGCAAATAATTTCTGGTGCTGCGGCCAACGGCATAACGCAGTTCTAAATTTTTCTTAACGATATTTCTTCTCAGATCAAGAAAACGATATTTCATCCTCAGCTCATCACCACCATCGGTATCATCCTGAATAGAGAATGGAGGCACTGCTGATTTATTTAAAATTTTGAATTCGCTGATGGTAATTTCAATTTCACCGGTTGGGATATTGGCATTCTTGCTGCTGCGCTCATTTACTTTACCGGTAGCCTGCAATACAAATTCGCGGCCCAATGGATTGGCCTCTAAAAGGTTGTTCAGGTTTTCAGAAAATAATAATTGGGTAATGCCGTAACGGTCTCTCAGGTCAACAAAAGTGATGCTGCCGAATTTACGTACGGTTTGTACCCATCCGGCAAGGGTAACTTCCTTATTTACATCGCTAAGTCTTAATTCGCCACAAGTGTGAGTTCTATACATTAC
>JBAXET010000020.1:0-31839 GCA_037140275.1 Ferruginibacter sp.
GTTTTATAGTAAAGTTTAAGGCCGTTTTCTTTTTGTTGCCATTAAAAAAATTGCTGATTACCATAAAATTAATCGCTCTTTCTAAATTATATTTTAGCTTTTTATACATATATTTACAGTCGCTGTTCCTGTGAAAAACTTGTGAATACCCAATCCTTTTAGAAAGCAACCATTCCTTCCAAAGAAGCATCCGTAAACCGGATTCATCTTAAATTTTGTACAACCAGTTTTTTTATACCAAATAACATGAGAAAAATCTTCTTACTACTTTCTGTTTCATTAATAACTGTTGGCGCATTTTCCCAAGACTTTAGTAATAAGGGCAAGGATTTTTGGGTGGGGTATGGCAGTCATGTGTCGATGTATAATGCTAATGGTACTTTGAATAACAGTGGAGGTTCTCAGGATATGGTATTATATTTTACCTCCGATGTTTTAGCAAATGTAACTGTTACAATTCCTGCCACCGGTTGGACAAGAAATTATACTGTTATTCCTCCGCCATTAGGTACTGGATTAGTTGAAACACAGGCAATTCCCAAAACAGGTACAGATGATGCAAGGTTAGGAGTGGAACAAAAATATTTAAAGAAGGGTATACACATTACCAGCGATAAACCAATTGTAGCTTATGCACATATTTATAATGGATCCATTTCAGGAGCAACTTTATTATTTCCTACAAATACCTTAGGAAAAGAATATTATAGTCTGAACTATACTCAAAAATCTAATTCTCAATGGTCTTATCCATATACGTTTGTAATAGCAACTGAAGACAGTACTATTATTCAAACTACCACTACTGGAAATACTCAAACAAGGACAGCTGGTGTAATGAAATTGGATACATTAATGCAAGGAGACGTACTAAATTTATTGGGTCAGTTGCTTACCAATACAACCAATTCCTCAACTGGAGTAGAATTAACCGGTACTAAAATAAAGTCTGTCGCTACTTCAACCGGACAATGTAAAAAAATAGCTGTTTTTTCCGGCTCCGGAAAACTTGGAATAACATGTCCGGCAGGAACCGGTGGTAGTGCGGATAATTATATACAACAGTGTTTCCCCTCAACAGCCTGGGGTAAAAAATATTATACGGTACCAACCAAAGATTTAACCTTTAATTATTTTAGAGTAATGGTAAAAGATCCTGCCACCATTGTTAAATTAAATGGTATTGTACAGGCAGGGTTAATTAATAATACCTATTACGATTTGGCACTTACTAATGTGCCTAATTTAATAGAAGCAGACCAACCTATAATGGTGGCGCAAATGATTACAACACAAAGTACCTGCGGTAATGGCTCTCCTGGAGATCCTGAAATGATTTACCTGAGCTCAATTGAACAGACTATTGAAAAAGTTACTTTGAATTCAACAACACATGCAGCTATTACAAAGCATTATATTAATGTAGTAATTAAAGCTAGCGGTGTGGCTTCTTTCAGATTAGACAATGCCATTCCGGCTACGCCTTTTACAGCGCATCCTCAAGATCCCAATTATAAATATGCACAATTTACTGTTTCAGCCGGAGTACATCAATTGCAATCAGATTCCGGTTTTACAGCAATCGCATATGGATATGGGAGTGCAGAATCCTATGGGTATAACGCCGGTACCAATATCAGGGACTTATATACATTTATAACTCCTATCAACCCATTAAGTATTGCAACTACCAATTCCACCTGCAGTGGAACGCCATTTTATTTTGCTGTAACTTATCCCTACCAGCCTTTATCCTTGCAATGGAATTTTTATAATGCTATGGGTTATCCCAATGTTACAGTGGCCAATCCTGCAACAATTAACGACAGTACTTATTTTATTAATGGTAAACAGGTTTGGCGATATAAATTACCCACACCTTATTTTTATTCTCCAGCAGGAAATTATCCAGTAAGTATAACTGCTGAAACATCCGGTTCAGATGGCTGTGGAAGTTTTCAAGTTAGAGATGATACTTTATATATCTTTGATCCGGGCAATGCTGCATTTACTTTTCAAAACAATGGTTGCGCAGCAGATTCTGTTTCTTTTTCGGATATTACCCAATATCCTACAGGCTCAGGCTTGTACAATTATCAATGGCAATGGGATTTTGGTGATCCCACAAGCGGCACCAATAATACCGCAACTTCAAAAACACCCAAACATAAATTTTCTGCGCCCGGTACATACAATGTTACCCTTACGGCATTGGATAATATCGGGTGTTATACCAACTCAATTACTAAACAGGTTTTTGTTACCGAAATACCTGTAGCAAAATTTGGAATATCAAGTCCGATATGTGCAGGTTTGCCGGTAACTTTTAGTGATACTTCCTCTGCAATTTCTCCTGCAACCCTTGTAAAATGGTATTGGGATTTTGGGGATGGCTTTAAGACAGTCAGAACTACCAACTCTGATACCATACATACCTATTCACCCTGGAATCCTGCAATAACAGATACATTAACTGTTGAAACTAACAGCGGATGTAAAAGCGCTCCTTTCTACCGCACTTTTAAAGTTAACCCCATACCGGTATCTAATTTTACCATGCCGGCAGGCATTTGTTTGCCTGCAGATTCCGCACACTTTATTGCCACCAGCACAATCGCTGATGCTACCGGAGGGTTTGCATATATATGGAATTTTGGAGATCCTGCAAGTGGGGTAAATAACGGATCTGTAATACCCAATCCTGCTCACTATTATAACAATCCAGGCCCTTTCAGTATTAAATTAACTACTACCAGTGCAGCTGGTTGCGTTCACGATAGTATAAAAGTGTTAAGCACGGTGTATCCTTTAGCATTAGCAGGGATGACCGTAGCACCCGAAAACTGTTTAAATGATATTACCAGTTTTACCGATAACAGTAACGGTAGTGGCAACACGGTAACACAATGGTTTTGGGATTTTGGAGATGCTACACCTGTCAATAATACTCAGAATCCAACACATACATACACTACATCGGGCGTTAAAACCATTAAACACTGGATTAAGACCAATGTTGGCTGTACCAGTGATACTGCCACCACAACTATTACTATAAATCCATTACCCACTGCCAGCTTTACACATAGTGGTCCTTATTGTATTTCTAAAGATGTAACTTTTACCGATGCCTCAGTACCTAATGCGGGTACTATTGCAAACTGGCATTGGGATTTGGGAGACGGTACCATTTTAAATTATAATAACGGAGCTCCTTTCACTCATCAATATGCTGCGGCTGGTCCATATACAGTTAAACTTACTGTTACTACAGATAAAGGATGTGTTAGTGCCCTGTATAGTACCGTGGTTACAGTACAGCCATTACCGGCTCCATCATTTACCAATTCGCTCGAATGTTTACCTTATGGCATTACTAACTTTACCAATACTTCTACAATACCAAGTGCAGTAGCAATGAATTATACCTGGAGTTTTGGAGATCCTGCAAGTGGAGCCAGCAATACTTCTGCATTGGTAAATCCAACCCACTATTTCAGTACCGTTGGTCCGTATCCGGTTATATTAACCGCAACCAGTTTTGATGGTTGTATATCTTCGGTAACACAACAGGTAAGCAATATATATCCGCAGCCAACATCTGCATTTAGTTTAGCCGCCGAAGATTGTTTAAATAATGTAACTGCCTTTACCAGTAATGCCAGTGGTAACGGAAGTACTATAACCGAATACCATTGGGATTTTGGAGATGGTAATTTTTCTACAGCAGCCAGCCCAACGCATACATATGCAACAGCAGGTACAAAAACAGTTAAACACTGGATTGTTACCGATAAAGGTTGTTATAGTGATACCACTACCCATACTATAGTTATCAATCCACTGCCCACAGCCAGCTTTACGCACAGCGGACCTTATTGTGTTACAAAAGATATCACCTTTACCGATGCCTCAGTACCCAATGCGGGTGTTATTGCAAACTGGTATTGGGATTTGGGAGATGGTACTATTTTAAATTATAATACAGCTGCACCTTTCACTCATCAATATGCTGCAACAGGGCCTTTTACTGTTAAGCTTACAGTAACAACTAATAAAGGATGTGTTAGTGCCTTGTATAGTACCGTGGTTAACGTACAGCCATTACCGGTACCATCATTTACTAATTCAATTGAATGTTTACCTTATACTATCACCACTTTTACCAATACATCAACAATACCAAGTGCAGTAGCCATGAACTATACCTGGAGTTTTGGAGATCCTGCAAGTGGAGTAAATAATACTTCTGCATTGGTAAATCCAACCCATTATTTCAGTACCGTTGGTCCGTATTCGGTTATATTAACTGCAACCAGTATTGATGGTTGTATATCATCAGGAACACAACAGGTGAACAATATTTATCCGCATCCAACTTCTCCATTTGCAGTAGGAGCAGAGAATTGTTTAAATACTACAACCAGCTTTACCAGTAATGCTGATGGTAACGGAAGTGCTATATTCGAGTATCATTGGGATTTTGGCGATGGTAATTTTTCGACAGTTGCAAATCCAACACATACTTATGCAACATCGGGAACAAAAACCATTAAACACTGGATCATTACTGATAAAGGATGTTATAGCGATACTACCACACATACTGTTGTTATAAATCCATTACCCACTCCTGACTTTACTTATACTATTCCCAGTTGCGAAACAAGGGTAATTACATTTACAGATGCTTCAGTGGCCAATGCAGGTATTTTAAATAACTGGCAATGGAATTTTGGAGATGCAACAACTGGTGCAGGTACACCAGTAACAAAAATTTATACTGCAGCAGGAACATATACAGTTACACTTACTGTAACTACTGATAAGGGATGTGTAAGCAATCCGATAGCCAGTAAAACAGTGGTGATAAATGACCGGCCATTGGCAGGCTATATTATTCCGGAAGTTTGTTTGAGTGATACTTACGCGCAATTCACCGATACAAGTAAGATAGCCAATGGAAACATTACAGCCTGGGCCTGGAATTTTGGCGATCCCAATGCCACTGTTCCAAATCCTAATACATCAATAGTACAGCATCCGCAACACAGTTATACCGCGGTAGGCATGTATCCCGTTCAGTTGATTGCAACAAGCAATGCCGGATGTAAGGATACGATTACTCAAAATCTTGTCATAAATGGTAGTTTTCCGGTGGCTAATTTTACGGTAAATAATCCTGCTACTTTATGTGCGAATGATTCTGTAGCCATTGTAAATGCATCTACTGTATTTCCGGGAACAATTACCAAAGTGGAAATTTATTGGGATAACGTAAACTTCCCTGTTGCATTCCAGCTGGATGATTATCCTTATTCAGGAAAAGTATACAGGCATTTATACGCTAATTTCCAAAACCCTTTAACCAAAACATTTACCATCAGGTTCAGGGCATATTCCGGCGGTGTTTGTGTAAATGATAAAATTTCTACTATTACAGTAAATGCTGCACCTAAAGTACAGTTCAATAATATGCCCGATGCCTGTTATGATGCAGTTCCGTTCCAGATAACACAGGCCAGTGAAATTGGTGGAGTTCCGGGAAGCGGCGTGTATACCGGAGCGGGAGTATCGCCAACAGGTATATTTAATCCTGCTGCTGCAGGTATTGGTTTGCATTTTATTAAATACACGTATACATCCACTGCGGCAGGTTGTGTTGATACCATTACCCGTGCTATTAAAGTAATTGATACGGCTTCTGCGCAATTCTCATTTATTAGTCCAACTTGTGAAGGCAGCACATCAACTTTTAAAGATGAATCTACAGCGCCTTCAGGAGTAACACTGAGTAATACAGTTTGGGATTTTGGTGATGGATCTCCTTTAGCTAATCATGTTCCTGGAAGTATATTCACCCATACCTATCTTGCTGCAGGAACTTATACTGTTAAGATGTACACTACTTCGGCATACGGATGTAAGAGTACAACAAGAAGCAGGCAGATTATAATCAGCCCAATTCCTACTACTGCTTTTGCCTTTAAAGAAAGCAGCGTTTGTATACCCAATGCCTCAGTTTCCTTTATAAATAATTCTACTATTGCAGATGGATCAGAAGCAGGATTCCTGTACCTGTGGAATTTTGGTGATATTACCAGCGGGCCACTAAATAATTCATTGGCCAAAACACCTCCGGCTCATTTGTATTCAGGCACGGGGCCATATACCGTAACACTAACAGTAACGAGTGATAGCGGTTGTGTAAAAACTACCAGTAAGCCGGTTGATTTTATTCATCCGCAGCCTACTACTTCATTTACTATGAGTAAGCCGGGTGTTTGTTTAGGCGACCCTGTCACTTTTACTGATATCAGTAACGGGTTAGACGGGACTGTAACACAATGGTACTGGGATTTTGGAGATGGTGTAAAAGCCAGTACCAGTCCGGTATCGTATTTATATAAAGATACCCTGCTGTATAATATATCCCTTTATATTGTAAACAGTCATGGTTGCAGCAGTGATCCTGTTACACAGCCATTCACCGTATATCCTTATCCTGCATTTGATGCAGGCCCCGATCAGGTAGTACTGGAAGGTGGTTCAACAACATTATCTCCCAATATCATCAGGGGCACTTTATTGCAATATTTGTGGACACCGGCCACATACCTGAATGATAACACTGTAGTAAGACCACTTGCAACTAATATGCTGGATGATATTACTTATACCTTGCAGCTAACAGGCAGGGGAGGTTGTGTTGCTCCAACTGATAAGGTATTCATAAAAATATTGAAAGCCCCTCAGGTGCCCAATACGTTTACCCCTAATGGTGATGGTATAAATGAAATGTGGAAAATAGAGTATCTGGATACTTATCCTAATTGTAAAGTGCAGGTATTTACCCGCAACGGTCAGCAGGTATTTGAATCCAAAGGGTATAAAACACCATGGGACGGCACCATCAAAGGAAAGGCATTGCCTTTTGATACTTACTATTATATTATTGAGCCGGGTAACGGTCGTAAACCCATTACTGGTTATGTAACTATTATGAAATAAATAATTGCAGCTGTATCATTTGCAGCTGCAATTATTTTATTTAGGCAATTATTTTTAAGAGCAGAGAAAAGCAGTATCATGAAGAAAGTTTTTTTTATAGCGGCTACTTGTTTATGCAGTGTGATGGCAATGTCGCAGGCCAAGCCTTTTTATACGCAGTATATCTTAAATAATTATATCCTTAATCCGGCAGTTACCGGTATTGAAAATTATACTGAAATTAAACTGAGCAACCGCAATCAGTGGACCGGAATTAACGGGGCTCCGGTAACTTCTTATTTCAGTATTCATACACCCGTGGGTAAAACAGACCTGCGTACTAGTGCCACTTCATTTGAAGTACCCGGTGAAAATCCAAGAGGACAAAGATTATGGGAAGAATACACCGCTCCGGATCCGCATCATGGTCTGGGATTTACAGCAATGAATGATAAGGCCGGCTATATCAACCGCTGGTCGGTAAATGCCACTTACGCTTACCATAAGCCGCTGAGTGTAAAAACTACCTTATCGGCAGGCTTTAGCGGTGGATTTACCAGTGTAACACTCGACCGATCAAAAATTGAATGGGCCAATCTTGATCCTAATGATCCTGCTGTAGGTATCAGTACCGGTGAACTTAAAAAAGTGAAGCCGGAAATTGGTGCAGGCTTATGGCTATATTCGGCAAAATATTTTGTTGGACTTTCTGTTTTAAATATCATTCCGGGTAAGGCAAAATTTGTAACCAATGACAAATACGGCACTTATTATACGCCCAACTATTTTGTAACAGCGGGCTACCGTTTTTCTCTTACAGATGATATTATGGTTATGCCTTCGGTGATGTTACAATACTGGCAACCTCAATTAACAGGTATACATACTAATGTAAAGTTTCAGTATCTGGATAATGTTTGGGTGGGAGGCAGCTACCGTTTTTCTGATTTAATTTCCGGATATTCTGCTATGGCAGGAGTAAATGTATCTAATACATTTAATGTTAGCTATTCTTATGAATTAGCTACCACATCTCGTTTAAGAACTTACACCAATAATACGCATGAGATTATGGTTGGTTTTATTCTGGGTAACAAATACAGCCAGAAATGTCCGCGCTGTTATTAATATGCAGTTTGAGATTCAGGTAAAGGGGCGCTGGTATCAATACTATGCAGGGAATCGGCAGCACCGGTTTCTTTAGCAGCTAATTTCCATTCAGGACGCAATACCCATTGGCCATTTTTAAATGCTACTGTATATACTTTTACCAAAGCATTTTTTGAACCTGATTCTTGTTCTCTTACCACAATCTGTTTGCTGGCATCATTTTCTTCCAAAGCAGCAGGTACAATATAATTATTGTTTATTTCATCTGCCAATGCCATGGCTTTGGTGCTAATTTCTTTTATTAAAGGTGCCAGTGTTTTAATATGCTTTTCAATTTCCGGCTGTTGTTTTTCTACTGCTGCCTCAATAGCTTTTAATTTTTCGTCGGTAAGGTTTTCTATAATTGTGCTCACAAATTTATCTGCTGCTGTATAATCATTTGCCGGTGATACAGTAACTGCAGCAATTGGTATTTTAGATTTTACAATACTGTATTGGAAAAACAAAGTACTCAACAAAACCAGTATAAATAATCCGGTAAATACAGGTACTGCAAAATGGTTTTGCTGAATGCGGAGCTGATTTTTTGTATTGGTAAAGAATTGTATTCTTTGTAATAATTCCTGTTTTTTACCAACTGCTGCTAACTGATACTGAACCTGGTAGTGTTTTACCTGCTGTGCCTGTAATAAGGTTTCAGCGTAAGTGAGTGGGGCATAATTAAATGCCATTACATTGATGTCGCAGTACTTCTCTCTTTCCAACCGTATTTTTTTGCAAAGCGATATAATAAAAGGGTTAAAGAAAAATACGTTTTCTCCTATCAATAAAAACCAGTTGAGCAGATAATCATTCGCTTTTATATGAGTAAGTTCATGCAGAATGAGGGTTTCTGCCTGTGTAAGACTCAGCTGATTAACAAGTGCAACAGGTAATACGATTACCGGTTTAATAAAACCAAAAGTTAGCGGAGTATTGATAGTGTTACTATACCATAACTGTACCTTTTTGCTGATGCCGAACTGCGCAGATTTTAATGCAGTAAATAATTTAAGATCGACATCAGGCTTTTGTAAACCTGCAGTAAAACCTGATTTAAAGCTGTACCAATCATACAGCGTTTTAATCATTTTATAACTGATGGTTAATATATAGCCGGCAAATAACCATGGTGTAATTATATGGATGCTGTTTGCTGATAAGAAATCGCTTACTGTTTGTGTAATGACACTTTCAGTAAAATCATTCTCCACATTAAAATAGTACATGCAAAAAGTAACAAACAGTAAAATGGTTTGCACAGCTAATGAAACAAATAACAGATTCCTTTTTTGAAGCGGGGTAAAGCGATGTTGTAAACTTTTTTCAATTAAACTGTATAACAATACCAGTACAGCAGCTTGCCATAAGCTGTGTAGCATACTCATGCAGAAACTGTAGGAGAGCTGTGGCATTGGTTGGTTAATTTGGTAATTAGTTAATTAGTAAATCAGTTAATTGGTTAATTAGTTTATTGGTAAATCAGTTAATTGGTTTATTGGTAAATCAGTTGATTGGTTAATTGGTTAATTGGTTAATTCGTTTATTGGTAAATCAGTTAATGTGTTGTCTTACCAATTAACAAGTAAACCAGTTTACCAATTAACAAGTAAACCAGTTTACCAATTAACAAGTAAACCAATTAACTAGTAAACCAATTAACCATTTAACCCTTTATTATTTATCTTTTTTAAGTTGATTAATCAAATCCTGAATCTGCTGTAATTCTGCTTGGCTGGCTTCGTGGCCGCCTAATGCCTGCAATACCAGATTAGCAGATGACCCTGCAAACAGGGTATCGATCATCTTATTTAAAAATTGTTTTTGTGTTTTTTCTCTGCTTACAGCAGGCTGGTAGATATGTGTTTTACTGCTGTCGTCGCGGGTTACCAATCCTTTTTCAAACATGATTTGCATGAGCTTTAAAGTAGTGGTATACCCACTTTCCTTAGTCTTTGAAAGGGCTTCATGCACAGTTCTAACAGTTGCAGCTTTCTCATTCCATAAAATCTGAAGGATCTCCAGTTCACTCTCTGTGGGCTTTAAATACTTTACTGCTGTCATAATTACGATTGTTTTCGTAAGCAAAATACGATTTTACTCGTAAATGACAAATCCGTTCATATAAATTTTATTAACAATTAACAATTATGCTCCCGCAGATATCGCAGAAGGCGCGGAAAATCTGGATTAAGAAAAATAGCTGCCTAAAATTTAAACCAAAATACTGTAATCAGCTCTGCGAAATCAGCGATGTCTGCGGGATATAAATAAAAAAGCCCCGATGTGGAAACATCCGGACTTTCTGGTTATAATGGTTCTGATTAGACTTTTTTGAAAGCTATACAGCTTATTTCTGTGTGTTCTTTAATTCAAGATCAGCACCACCTAAAGCATCAAGTATGGCTTTATACTTAGTGGCAACTTCTTCTTTAACTGCGGTACCATCAATAATAATTTTTCCGCCTTTTACAGATAAATTATAGTTTTCTTTATTCAGTAATTTGTCTGCTGCTAACGCATCAATTAATTTGTCAGTAGCAATTTTCATATCCTCTTTGCTGGCAATAACCGAAACATTCATGGTATTGTTGCTATCAGTTTTAGTGATTGATATTTCTTTGATCACTTCATGCTTAGACTCCGTTTTACCATAAATGGTTGCAAGGGTAGGTGCAATTACCAATGAAACGATACTCATTAATTTAATAAGAATATTCATTGACGGACCTGAAGTATCTTTAAAAGGGTCACCTACTGTATCACCGGTTACAGAAGCTTTATGCGGATCTGATTTTTTGTAAAACATTTCACCGTTGATCTCCACACCTTTTTCGAATGATTTTTTGGCATTGTCCCATGCACCACCTGCATTGTTCTGGAACATACCCATTAATACACCACTAACGGTAGCGCCTGCAAGAAAACCGCCCAGTACTTCGGGGCCAAAAGCAAAGCCAATAATTAATGGAGATAATAAAGCAATAGCGCCGGGCAGCATCATTTTTTTAAGAGAAGCCTGAGTACTGATGGCCACACATTTATCATATTCGGGTTTGCCTGTACCTTCCATAATACCCGGAATGGTACGGAACTGGCGGCGCACTTCTTCCACCATTGCCATGGCAGCTTCACCCACAGCACGGATTGCTAATGAAGAGAAAATGAAAGGAATCATTCCACCCACAAACAAACCAGCCAATACAGGAGCTTTATAAATATCGATACCTTCAATACCACTGATACCCACAAAAGCAGCAAATAAAGCTAATGCCGTTAATGCAGCAGAAGCAATTGCAAAACCTTTACCGGTAGCGGCTGTGGTGTTACCCACTGCATCCAGAATATCTGTTTTTTCACGTACTTCTTTTGGTAATTCACTCATTTCGGCAATACCACCAGCATTATCTGCAATAGGGCCAAATGCATCGATCGCTAATTGCATAGCCGTAGTTGCCATCATACCTGCTGCAGCAATAGCCACACCGTATAAACCTGCACACCAGAAACTCATGTAGATACCACTTGCCAATACTAAAATTGGTAAAAAGGTACTTTCCATACCCATTGCCAAACCACCAATGATATTAGTAGCATGTCCAGTTACTGACTGACGGATAATGGTGTTTACCGGACGTTTACCCATTGCGGTATAATATTCCGTAATGATGCTCATTAATGTACCCACAGTTAAACCTACCATGATGGCGCCAAATACACCATTTTTGGTAAACTCATGTCCACGAAGGATCATGGTATCGGGCATTAAATAATTAACTAAAAAATAGGAAGCGATAGCAGTTAATACAATTGAACCCCAGTTTCCCATGTTCAATGCTTTTTGCACTGGAGCTGTACTAAGGCCTGCGTTTTCGCTGATTCTAACAAAGAAAGTTCCGATAATAGAGAATAATATACCCATTGCAGCAATCAACATAGGTAACAGGATAGGAGACATACCACCAAATGCATCGTTTAATGCATTGGTTTCTCTTCCTAATACCATTGTTGCTAAAACGGTAGCTACATAAGAACCGAACAGATCGGCACCCATACCGGCAACGTCGCCCACATTATCACCTACGTTATCTGCAATGGTTGCAGGGTTGCGCGGATCATCTTCCGGAATTCCAGCTTCTACTTTACCTACAAGGTCAGCACCCACATCGGCAGCTTTGGTATAAATACCACCACCTACTCTTGCAAACAGGGCAATAGATTCTGCACCCAAACTGAATCCGGTTAAAATTTCTATGGTACGCTCCATTTCGTGACTGCTAACTGCAGCATGAGGAGCAAAAATCATTTTTAAAATAATAAATAAACCACCCAACCCCAATACCGCTAAACCTGCAACACCCAGCCCCATTACGCTACCACCGGTAAAAGAAACATTTAATGCTTTTGCAAGGCTGGTTCTTGCAGCCTGTGCAGTACGAACATTGGCTTTGGTAGCTACCTTCATACCAATGAAACCTGCCAGTGCACTAAAAAAAGCACCCAGTACAAATGCAATGGCAATACTCCAGTGGCTATTAGCATTGGTGTAACCCATTACACCCAATAATAAAGCACCGATAATAACGAAATAAGCAAGAATCTTATACTCCGCTTTTAAAAATGCCATAGCACCCTCAGCAATATAATTGCTGATCTCTTTCATACGCTCATTTCCTGCGTCTTGCTTAGAGACCCACGCAAATTTTATAAAAGTGTAGATCAAGCCTACAATGCCCATTGCCGGAATAACATAAATCAAATTGTTCATAAGTAATATAGTTGTTCTGAAATTTGGACGGCAAAAATAGGGGAAAAGGAGGAAAAAAGGACAGAATAGGATGGTTAATTAGTACAGGTTTTGTATATAGATAATTTGAGCAGTGGAAGCGCTTATCCTATTGCTTTAAATGCTTTGCCCAAACAGGTATTGATATCACCTGCTATCATAGCTTCCATGGAATACATATCTGCAGCAAAATCTCCGGCTGATCCATGAAGGTATACCCCTAATATGCAGGCTTCCTGAGCAGGATATCCCTGTGCCAGTAAGCCGGTAATAATACCTGTTAGTACATCACCACTGCCTGCAGTTGCCATACCGGCATTGCCCGTACTGTTGAAAAAGCCTACGCCCTGGGGGGTACTTATAAAGCTGAAATTGCCTTTTAAAACAATGTAAATAGTATATTCCTTTGATTTTTGTAGTGCCAGTTGCAAACGTTCAAAATCATTTGCGGTTTTTCCAAACAGGCGTTCAAACTCTTTCGGATGCGGAGTAAGTACCGATTCGGGCGGAACCGAATTGAGTAATCCAATTTCTGCGGCAATTATGTTTAAGGCATCTGCATCAATTACTACAGGCTTATTGGTGGCTGAAAAAATTTGTTTCAGTAAATTATTATGTGATGGATACCTGCCAATTCCCGGGCCAATGCCAATGGCATCAAATGTTTCCATTGCCTCAGCAGCTACCAGATGATCTTCTCCATTTACTCTGCACATTGCTTCGGGTACGGTGGTTTGTATAATTTGATAGCCGCATTGGGGAATATAACAGCTGAGCTTACCAGTTCCGCTTCTGAGGCATGCACCAGCACTTAATACTGCAGTTCCCATCATGCCATAACTGCCGGCTATCAGTGCTGCATGTCCGTAAGTGCCTTTATGAGTAAATTTTTTTCGGTGTTTGTAAAAAGACTGTACCAGTTTTTTATCGGTTAGCGTATATGTGGCCCACTCATCCTGCTCAAATTGTGCGTGCAATGCAATATCCAGTATATGCACATTACCGCAATAGTTTTCATTTTCGGCAAGTAAAAAAGCAAGTTTGTATTGCTGAAAACTAAGGGTATGAGCCGCACAAATGATGGCATTGCCAACAGATGACTGATCGGCATATAACCCGCTTGGAATGTCAATTGAAATGATAGGGGCGCCTGAATAGTTCAGGTAATTTACCAGTAATTCGTTGTTGTTTGTAAGCGGTTTGTTTAGTCCTGTACCGTAAAGTGCATCAATAAGTACAGTGCCTGCAGGTATCAGCGGAAAGTTGCCCGGTGTGGAAATGAAATTGATATGGAGTGTTTCGGTACTGAGTCTTTCCAGATTGGTTTCAAAATCAGGCGTCGCTTTATTTTCAGCTTCAAGTATAAAAGTTTTTACTTTATACTTCTGTTGAAGTAAAAGTCGTGCAATGGCCAATCCGTCTGCTCCGTTATTACCCCTGCCGCAAAAAACATACAACTCAGGGCCAGTAAAATTGTTTTCCACCAACCAGTTAAAACAGCTTGTAGCTGCCCGTTCCATCAATTGAATTGATTTCACCGGTTCATTTACGATAGTATAGGCATCCCAGGCTTTTATTTGTGATGCAGAAAAGATTTTCATATCATAAGTTACAAAAGAAAGCCGGTTATTTATAAGCTCAATAATTTTTGGTGCAGTTCTATTACCTGGGGAATCAGCAGTTGCTGCTCATCATTAGTAATAATAAAATCGCAGAGCCGCATTTTTATGGTTTCATTAATTTGTTTATTCATACGGGCAATTACTGCTTCTCTGGATACCCCATCCCTTTGCATGGTTCGTTGAATTCTTAATGGGGCAGGAGCGTAAACGCCAATCACATAATCGAGCTGTTCCTGAGCGCCGCTTTCAAAAATCAATGCGGCTTCTTTAATGGCATAAGGGCAATTTTGTTTGCTCATCCAAAGTTCGGCATCATATAGCGTAACCGGATGCACTATGCCATTTAGCGCTTCCAGTTTTTTTGGATTTGTAAAAACAATATCGGCGATGTATTTCCGGTTTAGTAATCCATTGGTATAGGCGGCTTCGCCAAATGTTTGTTTGATACTTTCCTTCAAAGCTTCATTTTCATTCATCAAACGTTTTGCAGCATCATCTGCATTATAAACAGGAATACCCAGCACTTCAAACAGTTTTGTAACGGTACTTTTGCCGCTGCCAATTCCTCCGGTGATTCCTATTTTTAGCATGAAAGATTATAAAGTCAAAAGTTAAAAAGAAAAAATCAAAAAAAATCCGAAATCTGTTGAAACAAATTTCGGATTAAGTTATTTAAAAACTCAGTTTTACTTTTTAGTTTCTACGGGAGCAGCATTAATATTTGCTGTCCACTCCATGCTAATAGCACTGCGTTCAATTTTAAGGTAACTGCCCGGACTAACTTCCATCTCCAGGGTATTGTCATCATTTACCTTATTTACTTTACCATGTATACCGGCAATAGTTACAATTTTATCGCCTTTTTGAAGGTTATTGATAAATTGTTTTTGTTGTTTGGCTTTTTTAGCCTGCGGACGGATCATGAAAAAGTAGAAAACGGCAATCATCAGTCCCATCATTACCAAAGTTCCTGTACTGCCTCCTTTTCCCTGAGGATCCATCATTAAAAAAATACTCTGTAGTTGCATGTTTGTTGTTTTATAATTAAGAAGTTATGTGTAAACTGTTTATTGCTTTTCTTTGATTTCTCCTATCAGTTTCAATGTTGGAAAGGCAGGGGCGGTGTTGGCATTGATGGTAATGTCTTTTTCATTATGACCATGTTTGCCGGCACTGTTAAATACCACTTTTATAAAACTGGTTTCACCTGGTAAAACCGGTTTTTCAGGCTTTTCCGGAACGGTACATCCACAACTGGTTTGAGTGGTGAATACTACCAGCGGATAGGTACCGGTATTTTTAAAACGGTAACTGAATTCTACTTTTTCGCCTTCGGTAATAGTACCAAAATTAAACACAGAATCAATCAGCTGAACTGTAGTGGAATTTTTTAAGGCCTCATCTTTTTCATGCTGATCTTTGGCAGTTTTTAAAGAGTCATTCAGTGTGCCCAGCTTGGAATCATCAGAAATCTTGTCTTTTCTTTTTATGTCACATCCGGTAAAGCCCGCTGCAAAAATCAGTAATAAAAAATATTTTTTCATTTTTAAAATATTGTAAAAAATTATAGTGTACTGTTCTTAAAATTCTTTTTATGAATTTTATTTTCCAGAGTTAATTCTTTATGAATATTATCAAGCAGGCCATTCACAAACTGACCACTTTGCACAGTACTGTATTCTTTTGCCAGATCGATATATTCGTTGATGGTAACTTTAGTTGGGATGGTTTCAAAAAAAAGAAATTCGCTTACGCCCATCTGTAATATAATCAAATCCAATGCTGCAATACGGTCGGCATCCCAGTTCTTTAATTTGGGTTTAATCAGTTCCAGGCAAACCTCACTTTTATCTAAAGTAGTTTGCAAAAGACTCTTGGCAAAATCCAGTTTTTCCTTGCTTACCATTTCTCCAAAACTGTAACTGCCGGGTTTACTTAAAAAAGTGAGTACCAGTTGCTGCATCATTTCCCCGTCGTCGTCCCAGTGAATAAAGTTCTCTTCCAGATGGGTGATGAAATCTTCATTGGGTAATAATAGTGCGCTGAAAATATATTCCAGAATATCCTTCTCCGACTTTTTGTCTCTGGCCTGTACTTCTATATATTCTTTGTACTCCTCACTTTCTACCAGCCGAAGGTAAATTTTCTTTAATAATTCAGTATCCAGAATATGCTTTAATTTATATTCTGTAACAGATGCATTAAAGCCCGGTTCTTCCAAAATCTTCCACAATATTTCATTGCCGGCAATTTTGGTATTAACAGAAAGGTCAGCAGCAGTAGGCAAATTTTTAGAAGCTCTTTGTTTGGCAGCAGTTTCGGAATATCTGGCCACTTCGGTAATAAAGTAAATCAAATAAGCAAATAACTGGCGGCTTTGATCCAGTTTCTTATTCAATATTACCAGTGGCTCACCCGGTTTGGACTCCCCGGCCATGCTATCGATGGCGTAAAGCGTTTGCATTACCTTAACCCGTATATTTCTTCTGCTAATCATAACTTGGCGGCAAAGGTAATTATCAATTGTCAATTTAAAGAGATTAAGAACGGATTAATAACAGTTCGGTAATTCATCCTGACAAAAATGCCTGCTCTGTTTTTAACATTCTGCCGATTTAACCCATTATAACAGCTGTTTTTAGGCCAAAAGTGCCAAAACTGACAGGATTACTTTATTTATATAATTGGTACAGAAATGGCTGTACCTTTGCCGTCCGTTAAAAAACGGACTTCGTTTATTTAAACAAATCAAAAAAACATAGAGTTATGGCAACAAAAAAGTTAAGCATTACCCCATTACATGACAGGGTGATTGTGAAACCAGCCGCTGCAGAAGTGAAAACCTCAGGCGGTATTATTATCCCGGACACTGCAAAAGAGAAACCTCAGCGTGGTGTTATTTTAGCAGCAGGACCTGGTAAAAAAGACGAACCGGTTACAGTTAAAGCCGGCGATACTGTTTTATATGGTAAATATGCAGGTACCGAAATTTCTATTGAAGGACATGATTACCTGATCATGAGAGAAAGTGATATTCTGGCGATTGTATAATACTGGATACTGGATCAAGAATCCTCCAAATAAAATAAACAACTAAACAAAAAATACTTGTTATGGCAAAAATGATATTCTTCGATATAGAAGCAAGAAATAAAATGAAAAAGGGTGTGGACACGATGGCTGACGCTGTTAAAGTTACCCTTGGTCCAAAAGGCCGCAATGTGGTTATTGAAAAAAAATTTGGTGCACCACAGGTTACTAAAGATGGTGTTACTGTAGCAAAAGAAATAGAACTGGAAGACCCTATTGAAAATATGGGAGCGCAAATGGTGAAAGAAGTAGCTTCAAAAACTGCAGATATTGCAGGAGATGGTACTACCACTGCTACTGTTTTAGCCCAGGCTATTGTTCGTGAAGGTTTGAAAAACGTTACAGCCGGTGCAAATCCAATGGATTTGAAACGCGGTATCGACAAAGCAGTATTAGCTGTTGTTGAAAACCTGAGAAAGCAAAGTGAAGTTGTTGGAAACGACAGCAAAAAAATTATGCAGGTGGCCACTATCTCTGCTAATAACGACAGTACTATAGGCTCTTTAATTGCAGAAGCAATGAAGCGTGTGGGAAAAGAAGGTGTGATAACTGTTGAAGAAGCCAAAGGAACCGATACTACAGTTGATGTAGTTGAAGGGATGCAGTTTGACCGTGGTTATGTATCTCCCTACTTTGTTACCAACAGCGAAAAAATGGAAGCTGAATTAAGCAATCCATACATTCTGATCTACGATAAAAAAGTGTCTACCATGAAAGACATTTTACATATCCTGGAGAAAGTAGCTCAAACCAGCCGTCCTTTAGTAATTATTGCAGAAGACCTGGAAGGTGAAGCATTGGCAACATTAGTTGTAAATAAATTACGTGGTACTATTAAAGTAGCTGCTGTAAAAGCACCGGGCTTTGGCGACAGGAGAAAAGAAATGTTACAGGATATCGCTGTATTAACTGCAGGTATTGTGGTAAGTGAAGAACAGGGTTTCAATTTAGAAAATGTTGACCTTTCTTATCTGGGTACTGCTGAAAGCATAACTATTAATAAAGACAATACTACTATCGTTGGTGGTAAGGGTAAAAAAGTTGATATTAATGGAAGAATCAATCAGATTAAAGCACAGATTGAAGTAACTACTTCTGACTACGATAAAGAAAAATTACAGGAGCGTTTAGCAAAATTAAGCGGCGGTGTTGCAGTTTTGTATGTAGGTGCTGCTACTGAAGTGGAAATGAAAGAAAAGAAAGACCGTGTGGATGATGCTTTACATGCAACAAGGGCTGCTGTTGAAGAAGGTATAGTGCCAGGCGGTGGTGTGGCGTATGTACGTGCTTGTGAAGTGCTGGTAAAATTAAAAGGCGATAACGATGACGAAACAACCGGTATTGGTATTGTACGTAAAGCTATTGAAGCGCCATTACGTACAATTGTTGAAAATGCTGGATTGGAAAGTTCTGTAGTGGTAAATAAAATTAAAGAAGGCGAAGGCGCTTTTGGTTTTAATGCCCGTACAGAAAAATACGAAAACCTGTTAAGAGCAGGTGTTATCGATCCAACTAAAGTTACCCGTATTGCGCTGGAAAATGCAGCATCAATTGCAGGCATGTTGTTAACTACTGAATGTGTAATTGCCGACAAACCTAAAAAAGAAGAAGCACACAGCCATGGCGCACCGGATATGGGCGGAATGGGTTACTAATGAATAATTAGTAATTATAAATTAATAATTAAAGAGTCCCTCTTGCTGAAAAGTGAGAGGGATTTTTTATAATAAAATGTTAAAGCAGTATGTAGTATTTGTGTAATTGCTTCTTTTTGATAATCCTGTTATAAATATTTTGATCATCAAACTAAAATTTATGAAACAATTACTCACTGTTGCAGTTCTTGCATGCAATGCCTTTTTTACCCAGGCACAAAATCAGCCCGTTTGTAACCCTTACCCTAAAACAATTACTGTTACCGGAAGTGCAGAAATGGATATTGTTCCCGATGAAATTTATGTGCAGGTAGACTTGAAAGAATATCGGAAAAAAGGGGAGAATAAAGTGGAACTGGACAGAATTAAATCTGATTTTCTGGCCAAATGCAGCAGTATTGGCCTGCCCGATTCCACCATCAGTATTGCCTCTTACGAAGGGGCTAATTTTAATTACTGGTATTGGAAAAGAAAGAAAAAAGATCCTGATATGTATTCAGGCATAGCCTATCAGATTAGATTTAAAGACAGTAAAAAGATGGACCAGTTGGTTGATTTGTTAGATGATGAAGCCACTGTGAATTTTCAGATCACCAAAGCCAATCACAACAAAATTCAGGAGTTCAGAAAGCAATTGAAGATACAGGCAGTAAAAGCGGCAAAAGAAAAAGGCATTTATTTAACTGATGCTATCAATGAAAAAGTTGGCGAAGCCATTACAATTGAAGAGCCTGACGAAAATACTTTTTTAAACAGCCTTGAAAATAATATAAGGGTAAGCCAGTATTCCAATGCACTATATTTTAATAAAGATGCCGCAAAGATGAGTGATGATGACAAAACGGGGGTAGACTTTAAAAAGATAAAACTGCGTTACGAAGTAAAGATTGTGTTTGCAGTAAAATAAAATTCAGCGCTTCCGGGGTGTATTTCATTCCGGAAGTTTTAGTCTTCACTATCTACAATACCACCATAGTCTATCAGCAATTCTTCTCCTTCCTTTATATTTCTGATAGTTTCAAAATAATCACCATCATTTATGGAAATGATATTGGGTGTATTGGAATGATTTAAAAATAGGGATACATCCATTTTTTTAAATCCCTGTGCCGGAACAAAATAGTTTTTGTCATCATACAGGCAGTAATTACCCACTAAAAATTGAGCATGGTTGGGCAATATTTCAATTTCTTTTTTAGAAATGGTGATCCATTCTTCTGCAGCATCAGGCTGGCCAAACATTTGCCTGCATCCTTTGGGAATATCCCTTACAGCAAACACTCCCACACCCTCAATGGGCGATGATTTTAACATTACAAATGTATTGCTGCTGAGTTCGGCTAATAATTCTGCTTTAGTCATGGGCTGCATGTTGAATGATGAACCCGGTTACAATAAAATATTGTGCCGCACAATAGGTAAGCATGATGCTGATGCCTGCATAGGGCAGGGGCTCTAAAAATTTATTGATGGCCAGTAATGAATCGGATAAAACAAACAGCAATGCGCCAAAAACAAACATGTCATTAGCCGGTTTATTTACCTTGTTGTACACATGCAGGCTGCATAATAACATGGAGCAAATCACAGTGGCATATACCACAACCGGCAACAACATTTTTCCTAAATGAGGAAATAATATCCATATCAGTGCAATGCCATACCCAATTACTAATAACGCCAGTAAAGATTGTTTTTTTAGTAATGACACTGCTGCTGATCTGATTCTCAAAAAATAAATGATATAAAAAATATGCGTGGTTAAAAAACAAACCAGGCCAATAATAAAGAATAACCCTTTAGGATCATCAAGCATTAAAAAAATATCGCCCAGCCAGGAGAAAAACAAAGCAGTAAGCATGAATGTTTTGCCCGGCGTGGCAGCAGCTGTGCTATAAATCAGCAATAACATTAATGCCGGCAATAGTAAAGGCTTGGCTATATACTGCAGCAGCTGGGTATCAGAAATGATACCTGCAATTTCAAGTGCAGTAAAAAACAAAAATGCAATCGTGATCTTTTTATTGGACAAGGACATGGCTGTTATTTTATTACAATTCAACTTTTGCTTTGCCCAGATAGTAAAATCTGTTTAAAGAATCTTTTATTTTTGAAGTATCACTCAATGGCAGGGTAAAAGGCTCTGCCAGTTTGTATGTAACAGAATCTGCAGTATACATAATTACTTTATGTCCGCGGTATACCAGTGTATTCATTTTATCAATTGCAGCGGCTTTATTATTGGTTACTTTAAAAACAATTTTAAAAGTATATGCACCTGTTACAGTAGCGTGATCAGGTACAGTATTTTGAGTAACAACAGGTGTGCTGTCTTTTCTGATTGTATCTATAATTTTAATGCTGGTGGGTTCAGTTACCGGAGTAATTAAATTAACCGGTTCAGTTTTAGATTTTGTAGCAAGGTAAAATCCGCCTATTACAAAACCTGCTGCTATAACCAGCAGCCCCAAAATACCTGCGATCTTTTTATTATTGTTATTGCCTGATGTTTTTGATTTACTTGTAAAGGAAATGTCATCTCCGGATTTTTCTCTTACCTGTAAATGAATCTGCTCCTTAAGCGAAGTCATAAACTGGCCTTCCTGTTTAAATGTAAATTCCCCCGACTGATTTTTCTCCAGCATACCTATGCCATCTATCTTAAATGGTTTGCCAATATTAAGGAACTGGCTGGCCAGCATCAGGTACGATTCCAGATCAGCTGAAGCCAATGGTTTTATTTTTCGAGTTTGCTGAACTATAAAATTAATAAGTGAATCATCTTCAGTTGCCTTTGGATTAAATATAAAGCTGATTGCCCCGGGAGGGATAGAAAGATCTTTATCATTATCTGCCGGCATAATAAAATCGGGCGACAGGGTAAAGGTACCCACTCCCTGCAGGGTAACCTGTTTGGTATTATAGAAATGCTGAACCAGCAGATGCTCTATTTTCATGGTATTTGATTGATGATAACAAACCTACAAGATATTCGCAATATAACAAAGTGTACCGGTAATTGCAGTAGTTTTGCAGCATGCTTACAGAAAAAGATCAGCAATTTATAGTTCGTTGGGAAAGAGTAAGGGAACAGGAAGCCGGTTTTACACATAAATTTTTAGCGGGACTTCCCATGGCAATGATGTTCGGGTTACCGATTTTGCTTTTTTTTGGCATTGTATATTTTTTCATTCCTGCCTGGTTTACTACCGCCACTCATAAAACTAATGATGTGGTGGTACCTGAAATGACGGATAAATTCATGAAAATATCGTCAGGCGATATGCTGATGATTGTGATTGCCATTACCATACTCATTCTGTTCTTTGCTTATTTTCGTATGCATTATAAATGGGAGATGAACGAGCAACTGTATAAAGAGTTACTGAGTAAACAAAAAAAAACATCAGGTGCAGCATAATAAGGCTATAATACCTCTTAACTTTACCACTCAATAAAATACAATATGATTAAAAGATTATTATTTTTGGTTACTGTTTCTTCACTATTTTCTTCTTGTTTAAAAACGCCAACAAGCAGCTGTACTTTTACGGAGTCATCCGTTGTGGCACCAGCTGCAGAAGTTACCGCTTTGCAAACCTGGGTTACTGCAAATCATGCCGGTGCTGTATTGCATCCAAGTGGTTTTTTCTACGAAATAATCAATCCCGGAACCGGTACAGGAGCTCCCGGGATATGTTCTAATGTACTGGTGAAATATGTGGGCACTTTAACTAACGGTACACAGTTTGATTCTAATACTACAGGTACTTCTTTTGCATTAGGTCAGCTGATTGTAGGGTGGCAAAAAGGCATTCCTCTGGTGAAAAAGGGCGGCACCATCAATTTATATATACCTCCAAGTTTAGGGTACGGACCTAATCAGGCGGGTGTTATTCCACCCAATTCTAATTTGGTATTTACTATTCAGTTAATGGATTTTCAATAAAAGATAAACATTGAGTCACGAAGCCATTTCGGTTTTTGATATGTTTAAAATTGGCATCGGGCCATCGAGTAGTCATACGCTTGGGCCATGGCGTGCTGCACAACGGTTTACAGATTCTTTACAGCAAAAAAATATACTCCAGCAGGTAAAAAGCATGGAGGTATTGTTGTACGGTTCACTGGCTAAAACCGGTGTTGGACACGGAACAGATATAGCAGTACAATTAGGTTTAAGCGGCGATGATCCGGTTAGTTTTGACGTAAATAATATTACTGCAAAGATCGATGACATCAAAGCGATGAAGAAACTGGTACTGGCCGGTAAACACGAAATTGATTTTGATCCTGCAGAAGACATTGAATTTTTATTCAGTGAGAGTTTACCCTTTCATCCCAATGCATTAACTTTTTTAGTGAAGCTGGATAATGATGATACATTGGCAGAAACCTATTATTCGGTTGGTGGCGGATTTGTTATTAAAGAAGGAGAAGACAGGAATACAAGACAAGAAGTTACCTTGCCATTTCCCATTAATACTGCTGATGAATTATTACACTGGTGCATGAAGACAGGTATGAATGTGAGTGATGTGGTAATGGAAAATGAAAATAGCTGGAGAAGCGAAAACTTAACAAAAGATGGCGTGTTAAATATCTGGAGGGTAATGAAGGAATGCATTTACCGTGGTTGCCATACAGATGGTATATTACCCGGAGGATTAAATGTAAAGCGCAGGGGAGCAGGATTGAATAAAAAATTAATTAATGGCCGCAGTTACAGCGATTATAACAGCTGGCTGGCAACCATACGGCAAGGCGGTAATGATTTTAAATATATTTTAGACTGGGTAAGCTGTTTTGCATTGGCAGTTAATGAAGAGAATGCCAGTTTTGGCCGAGTTGTTACTGCACCAACTAATGGGGCTGCAGGAGTAATCCCGGCAGTTTTACAATATTATATCGCGTTTTGTGATGGCAATAATGATGATAAGATTATTCAGTTTTTATTAACCGCATCTGAAGTAGGCAGCATATTTAAAAAAGGGGCTACCATTTCTGCGGCAATGGGAGGCTGTCAGGCTGAGATAGGCGTTAGCAGTGCCATGGCTGCCGCTGCATTAACCGAATGTATGGGTGGTACACAGCGCCAAACCCTGATGGCTGCTGAAATAGCCATGGAACATCATTTGGGATTAACCTGTGATCCTATTGGTGGTTTAGTGCAAATTCCCTGTATAGAAAGAAATACCATGGGGGCAATTAAAGCCATCACTGCGTGTCAGCTGGCCTTACAAAGTACACCTGACTTTGCTAAAGTAAGTCTGGATGCGGTAATTAAAACTATGTGGGATACGGCTTTGGATATGAATAGTAAGTATAAAGAAACCTCAGATGGAGGATTGGCAATAAATATTCCAATCAGTTTAAGTGAATGTTGATTTCAAATAACTGTAATAATAAAAAAAGATCCACCAGCCGGTGGATCTTTTTATTTTGAAAGGTTAGTTTTTATTTATCCCATGCCAGCGCACTGGCACCTAATATAGCAGCATCCGATTCTTTTAAATGGCTTACCAGTATTTTAACTTTATTCTGAAATACCTGTATCAGGTTTTCTTCCATATGCTGTTTGGTAGGTTTCAAAATCAGGTCGCCTGCCTTAGTTAAACCACCAAATAAAACGATAGCTTCAGGACTGCTGAACATAATGGCGTTAGCCAGTGCCAGGCCCAAAATTTTTCCGGTGTATTCAAAAATATCCAATGCTATCTGATCACCCTGAATGGCTGCATCATAAACGGCTTTGGAATCAAGTTCATCTGTAGATACAGTTCTTAATAAACTTGGCGCATCAGTTTTAGATAAAAGTTCTATAGCCGTTAATCGTACACCCGTAGCCGAAGCATATGCTTCCAGCGGGCCTTTTTTGCCTGTACCGGAATGATATCGGCCATCAGGAATAACAATGGTATGTCCCAGCTCACCTGCAAAACCATCATGCCCGTAAATCAGTTGTCCGTTGGCAACTATACCGCTTCCCACGCCTGTACCAAGGGTGATCATGATAAAATCTTTCATGCCCTGAGCCGCACCATACATCATTTCTCCTATAGCAGCAGCATTGGCATCATTGGTTAAAGTAACCGGCAATTTGAATTTGGCTTCCATTAATTCGGTTAATGGAATAACTCCCTTCCATGGCAGGTTAGGTGCATATTCGATAGTGCCGGAATAAAAATTACCATTAGGCGCACCCACGCCAATACCTTTTATTCTTCCTATGCCTCCGGCTCTTTCTATCAGTGCAGATAATTCATCATACAATTCATTGATAAAACTTTCAACCGTGGAATGTTTTTTAGTACTCATTTCACTGCTGAACAGCACATTGCCGTTACGGTCTACTATTCCAAATTTGGTACCCGTGCCTCCAATATCAATACCCACTACCAATTGTTCTAATGCTGTTGCCATATAACAAGTTTAAAAAATCCGCCCCGGTTATTCGGGGCGGATAAAGTTATGAATAAATTGAATATTTATTTTACAGTTTTATATGATTGATATTAGTGACCACCACCAACTTGTTCATCAAAATCCAGGCCTTGCTTATGTAAAACGCTTTTTAGTTTAAAAGCCAGCCATACCAGAAACAGGAAACCAGCAGCTGCCAATAAATAAGAATTATGGAAGCCTACAGATTTGATATCTCCAATAGCACCTTGTAAAGGTGGTACAATTGCTCCACCAAGAATCATCATAATCAAAAAGGCAGATCCCTGAGAGGTGTATTTTCCTAATCCCCCAAGTCCTAAAGAAAATATACATGGCCACATTACAGAACAGAATAGACCGCCTGCCATAAAACAGTACACTGATACAATACCTGTTGTTAAAACCCCTGTAATCATTGCTAATGCAGCCAATGAAGCAACAGTGACCAGGGTTTTTACAGGTTTTTCCTGTCCAAAATAGAAACCTGCTACGGCAACTGCAATGCATATTGCATAATAATACAAATCGCTAACATCACTTCCATTTAATTGGTTAACAAATAAAACCAATGCAAAGGCCAAAAATGGCACAATCGCCATCATTATTTTTTTTGTTTGTTTAGAAAGATTGAAAACGCTTATAGCCCCTGTCCATCTTCCAATCATTAAGCTTCCCCAGTATAATGAAATGTATTTTGATATTTTACTTTCGTCTAATCCATCAACAGTTAAATAACCCGGTGTTTTTAATAAGGCTCCAAAATTATTATCGATAGTAACTTCAACACCTACATAAACAAAAATGCCAATCATACCATAGATCAGCTGCTCATATTTCATTGCTCCCCAGCCATCACCTAATTGATTAGCTTTTGTATTGGAGTAAAATAAAATACCTACAACAATAATTAGAATAGACAGCAATAATGGTGTTTTTTGAATATCGGTTAATTGTCCAACTACTATTACGCCGATAATTGCAGCAGTCATTATAGATAATGAAGCGGCGGCTTTATTGGCAGACTCAAATTTCTCATCATTTTTTCCATCTGGTAATTTAGAAAAAGCGAAAAAGATGGCAACTGCAGCAAAAACACCTGCAACAATCAGATAAAGGGTATTAATATTTGTTACTGTAACCACCACATCTTTTGCACCAACCTTTCCAAACAGGAAAAAGCTAACAATTATTGGTCCTAAAGTAGTACCTAATGAGTTAACACTTCCGCCCAGGTTTAAACGATGAGAACCGGTAGAAGGATCACCCAAGGAAATGGCAAAAGGTTGTGCTGCCGTTTGCTGCAATGAAAAACCTAATGCAACAACAAAGAATGAGACTAAAATTGCTGGGAAAGATCCGGCATTGGCAGACGGGATTATTAGTAAAGCCCCTACCACTGAAATCAATAATCCGTAAATAATACCTTTTTTGTAACCAATCTTATTTAAAATATCTTTTCCTAGTACGTTAGATGCAATGAACAATGTAAGAGATCCAATAAAATATGCACCATAAAAAGCAGAACCAATCAGCTGAGATTGAAACTGATTCAGGTTAAAATGTGTTTTACAAAAAGGGATAAAGATACTGTTAGAGGCAGCAATAAATCCCCAAAAGAAAAAAACTATTACTAAATTGGTTAAGGCCCCGTAGTTAGTGGGGATTATTGTTTTTTGAGACGTAACATTTTGTTCAGTTGGCATAATCGTTTTGTTTTAAGTGGTTGAAAATAGAATAAATTCATGACTACAAAAAATTTTCGTTCTAACAATCCTGATATGCGGGTTTGTTTTCGATAATTAGCATAAATAGTTGTGCGGCAATATGTATTTTTATAATATTTTATTTTTTTTCAATCAAAAGTTCATAAATTGACGATTAGAATATCAACGATGTAAAATGGAAATACTTCACGTAACCGCAGAGTGCTACCCTTATGCAAAAGCAGGAGGATTGGCCGATGTTGCCGGTGCCTTACCTAAATACCAGAATGAACTGGGGCATATTGCCAAAGTGGTAATGCCCATGCACCGCACTAAATTTCTTTTAGATAATGAATGGGATCCGGTACATAAAGGCTCTTTTACTATGGGCCAGTATTATTTTGATTATACCATTATTAAAGAGCGCACCAATAAGCTGGGCTTTGATTTATACTGCGTGGATATTTTCGGGTTGTTTAACCGCGAAAAGATTTATGGCTATGATGATGATGCCGAAAGATACACCGCCTTTCAGATTGCTGTGGTAGACTGGATCAGCCACTGGCAGCATAAGCCAGATATAGTGCATGTACATGATCATCATACCGGCCTTATACCTTTTATGATGCAAAACTGTTTTGCATACCGCCATATGGCTGCCATACCCACCATACTTACTATACACAATGCGCAATACCAGGGTATCATGGGTTGGGATAAAAATAATTATATTCCGGCTTATGACAGCTTGCAATGGGGCAAGTTAGACTGGAATGATGCCATTAATCCTCTTGCCTCCGGTGTTAAATGTGCAGTAAAAGTTACTACGGTAAGTCCAAGTTATATGGAAGAACTGCGCTTTGGTGCTAATGGATTAGAAAGTTTGTTTGAATACGAAAAAGGAAAATGCACCGGAATATTAAACGGAATAGATAATGCAGTATGGGATCCTGCAACAGATACTTATATCACCGATAATTTTTCTGTACTCGATGCCGATAAAGGAAAAGCTGCCAATAAGAAAAAACTCTGTGCCGATTTTGGTCTTGATGTGAACAAGCCTCTTTTTATTTTTATAGGAAGATTAGTGGGTGAGAAAGCTGCAGAACTATTACCGGAGTCAATTACTGATGCTATTTATCACATTAATGGCAGGATGAATTTTTTAATACTGGGCAGTGGTGATCCCGTTGTAGAAGGGCAACTGAGTTATATGAACAGCAGTTTGGTGGGTTTTTATAATTCCACCATTGGATATAACGAAACACTGGCGCACCAGATGTATGCCGGTGCCGACTTTTTGTTAATGCCCAGCAGGGTGGAACCCTGCGGGTTAAATCAAATGTACGCCCTGCGCTATGGTACCATGCCGGTGGTAAGAAGTACCGGTGGTTTAAAAGATACTGTAATTGATTTTGGTAATCCTGGTGGCTATGGTATCAGATTCAATGATGCCAGTGTAGGTGATATTACATTCTCTATTTACCGGGCAACTGAATTATATGCAGACAAAAAGAAATTTAGTGCCCTGCGCAAAACTATGATGGAGATAGATAATGGTTGGGAAGTAAGTGCAGGACGATATCTTGATCTGTATCAGTCAGCTTTATAAAATGAAATCAATTTATTGATACAATAATTACTTAAAACTAATTATCTTCAAACAAGAATGCTCATTTGCTGAAAACGATTGTACTGAATTTACACCATGTTAACTGCAGGAAGTAACACTTCATCATCGTAAAACTGTATTTGATATTCATTAAGCATTTTTAATTTTTTAATTAAAGTATATGGACACAAAATCTGTAGTAGCCGTAATTCTGGGAGGTGGAGCAGGCTCCCGACTTTATCCGTTAACGTCAACCCGTAGTAAGCCTGCTGTACCGATTGCAGGTAAATACCGTTTGGTGGATATTCCCATTTCCAACTGTATCAATTCGAGTATTAACAGAATGTTTGTATTAACACAGTACAATTCTGCCTCGCTGAACAAGCACATTAAAAACACTTATCAGTTCAGTGCTTTCAGTAAAGGATTTGTTGATATTCTGGCTGCTGAACAAACACCAGACAGTTTAGGCTGGTTTCAGGGAACTGCAGATGCAGTTAGACAGTCATTAAAACATATAGGTAATAACGATTTTGACTATGTGCTGATATTAAGTGGCGACCAGTTATACCAGATGGACTTTGGTGAAATGATCGATAACCATGCGGCTCAGGGTGCTGATATCACTATTGCCACCATTCCTGTGGGAGAAAGAGAGGCCCCCGAATTTGGTATTTTAAAAGCAAATGAAGAAAGCCTGATCACTTCTTTTATTGAAAAACCTAAAAAAGAATTATTACCCGAATGGGTAAGCGATACCGGTGCCGAAATGCAAGGTCAGGGCAGAAATTACCTGGCATCAATGGGGATATATATTTTCAACCGGAAAGCATTATTCGACTTTTTACTTATTGATAAAAAAGATGCTACCGATTTTGGTAAAGAGATTATACCCAATTCTATTACCACACATAAAGTAATCAGTTATCAGTACGATGGTTACTGGACCGATATTGGAAATATTTATTCCTTTTTTGAAGCCAACCTGGCTTTAACGCTGGAAATCCCTTTATTTAATTTATTTGATAACCGCAATGTGGTGTACAGCAGGGCACGTATGCTGCCTCCCGCAAAAATCAGCGGCACCACTTTAGAAAAAACACTGATTGCCGAAGGTTGTATCATTAATGCCAGCAGAATTGAAAATAGTGTGGTAGGTATCCGCAGTCGCATAGGGCAGGGCAGTACCATGGTGAGCTGTTATATGATGGGTAGCGATTATTACGAAACCCTTGCTGAAATTGAACATAACAGCGAGAGGAGTGTACCTAAACTGGGTATTGGCGACAGGTGCTATATTAAAAATGCAATAATTGATAAAAACTGCCGCATTGGAAATGATGTACGAATAAACGGCAGTGTACATTTGCCAGATTCCGACCATTCATTGTACACCGTTAAAGATGGCATTGTGGTATTGAAAAAAGGTGCAGTATTGCCAGATGGTTTTGTGATTTAAAACCTTTTCATAAGAAATATTTTTAAAACATCCTTTTTAAGGATGTTTTTTTTTATGGTATTTTAAAAATGTGTATTTTGTACACAGTTAATTTTCACATTTAAACGATTGCTATGTCTAATGTTAAAGCCTCTCAAAAACCAATATTGAGCCAGTTTCAGATCATTAATATGAGCGTGGGTTTTTTGGGAATACAGTTTGCCTTTGGATTACAAAATGCTAATGTGAGCCGTATCTTTCAAACGCTTGGTGCTAAAATTGACGAAATTCCTATCCTGTGGATTGCAGCACCACTTACCGGTTTAATATTACAGCCTATTATCGGTCATATGAGCGATAAAACCTGGCTGGGTAAGTTAGGCAGAAGAAGGCCCTATTTTATGTTGGGTGCGATACTGGCCTCATTGGCTTTATTGGCATTTCCTAATGTGGCGGCACTATGGCTTGCTGCAGTATTATTATGGTTATTAGATGCCTCCATTAATATTTCTATGGAACCTTTCAGGGCATTTGTGGGGGATATGCTTCCGGATGAGCAGCGTACTTCAGGATTTGCCATGCAAAGTTTTTTCATAGGTATTGGCGCAGTAATATCATCTGCTTTACCCTTTATACTGGAGAAACTAAATGTATCCAATGTGGCTGCCGGAATAGGCTTATTGCCAGATACAGTTAAATATTCCTTCTATATTGGTGCTGCAGTTTATATGGCAGCTATTTCTTACACAGTATTTACAACAAAAGAATATTCTCCCGAAGAGATGAAATCTTTTGGACTTACCAGTGATGAAGATCTCATTAAAAATATTAAAACACCTTATCAAACTTTTTTATCGAGGGGTTTGATATGGTTGGTTATTGGAGCAGTACTTTCAATTTTATTATTTGTATATAACAGTAACGCTGCTGAAAAACTGGAAAAAGAATTGTATGTTTTGTCTATTGGCATTGGAGCATTTGGATTATTGCAAATTGTTGCGGCACTGTTTCATAAAGCTAAAAGCGAAAATGGTTTGGTAGAAGTAATGGACGATTTGAATCATTTGCCCGCCACAATGAAACAGCTGGCCGTAGTGCAGTTCTTTTCCTGGTTTGCGCTTTTTGCAATGTGGATCTATTCAACTCCTGCATTAGCGCAGCATTTATATAATACCACCGATACAGCTTCTGCCCAATACAATTCAATAGGTAACTGGGTGGGTGTTATGTTCTCCTTTTATAATGGTTTTGCTGCCTTGTTTGCTTTCATGCTGCCTGTGCTGGCAAAAAAATATTCCCGTCCTAAAACACATATGATCGCATTAATTGCTGGAGGGGTGGGTCTAATTT